>NZ_SMJZ01000071.1 GCF_004348345.1 Nonomuraea longispora | reverse complement strand
GGGGTAGGGCTGGCGCGTACCAGGACGGAGAAGGGGTGGGGTGTCGATGACCAGGACGGCGCCGGAGACGATGGAGCAGAGCGATGTCATCGTGTTGCTGCGGGCGCAGCATGGGATGATCCGGGATCTGTTCGATGAGGTGGAGCGGGCGCCGGTGGAGCGTCGGGGGGAGGCGTTCGGCCGGTTGGTGCGGTTGTTGGCGGTGCATGAGACCGCTGAGGAGGAGATCGTGCATCCGTATGCGCGGGGCCGTATCGATGGGGGTGATGCGGTGGTCGATGATCGGTTGGCTGAGGAGAACGAGGCCAAGGAGTTGTTGTCGCGGCTGGATGAGGACGGGCCGGACGCTGCCGATTTTCTGGAGCGGTTGCTGGTGTTGCGTGGGGCGGTGGAGGCGCACGCGCGTAGTGAGGAGCGGTATGAGTTCCTGCAGTTGCGGGCGCATACCACGGAGGCTGAGCGGCGCAGTATGGCCGCGGGGGTCAAGGCGGCCGAGGCGATGGCTCCCACGCATCCGCATCCGGGCACGGAGTCGGCCACGAAGAACGTTCTGGTGGGCACGCCGATGGCGATGATGGACCGGGTCCGCGACGTCATCCGCCAGACGATGGGCAAGAACCCCTGACCTGCCACAGGTCGCCGGGGCCGCACGTCCGGCCCGGTCGCGGCGCGAGGTCAGCGCCGGGCGCGGGCCGGCTCGTCCGGTGAGCGCTCGGTGGCGGACGAGAGGCCGCCGCGGTGCACGATGACGACCGCCGCGAGGCAGACGGCCAGGCCGAGGGCGGTCTGCACGTGGAAGGGCTCACGGAACATGAGGGCTCCCCAGACGGCCGTGACCGGGGCCATGAGGAACATCAGCGTGTTGACCTTGGTGACTCCCGAGCGCCTCGTGATCATCCAGTACAGCCCGTACCCGCCGAAGGTGGACAGAGCCACCAGCCAGGTGATCGCGACCCAGAACGAGAGCTCGGCGGGCGGCTGCGCGGCTCCGGCGCCGACCGCCAGCGCCGTGAAGATGACGGCGCTCGTGGCGCAGTGCACGGTCATCGAGGTCGCGGGAGCGACCGGCGTACGGGCGCGGCCTTGCAGGAGCGTGGCCGCCACCAGCGAGAACATGCCGATGAGCGGGATGAGGTAGGCCCACCAGGCGGCGCCGGTGCCGGCCGTGGCGTCGGCCATGGTGACGACGGTGACGCCGCTCAGGCCCAGGGCGAGGCCGATCCACTGGTGGCGTGAGACCTGCTGGTGCAGCAGCGGTCCTGCGAGTGCTCCGGCGACCAGCGGCTGCGCGCCGTCGATCAGGGCCGTGGTGCCGCTGGAGACCCCGAGCTGGATCGCGTAATAGACGGTGAGCAGGTAGCCGCTCTGCGAGAGCACGCCGATCACGGCCTGCCGGGTCACGTCGCGAGGTGTGAGGCCCCTCCACGACGAACCGGAGAGGGCGGCGACGACCATCAGGATGACGGCGAGGGGCAGGAACCGCCACATGAGGATCGTGACCGCGGGCGCCGTGCCCACGCCGAGCTTGGCTCCGATGAAACCGGAGCTCCAGCAGAGCACGAAGGCGATCGAGAGCAGAAGGTGCACGATCCTGTCCTAACTATACCGATCTGTATACCCTACCCCTTCACTATACAGATCGGTATACTGTGTGTCATGGGCAGCAACGAGACCACGCAGCGGATCACGATGACGCCGGCCGCACGGCGTGTCATCGAGGCCGCCGAGAGGCTCTTCTACGAACGCGGCATCCACGCCGTCGGCGTGGATCTGATCGCCGCCGAGGCCGGGGTGACGAAGAAGACGCTCTACGACCGGTTCGGCTGCAAGGAGCAGATCGTCGTGGAATATCTCGCCGATCGCGACGAACGCTGGCGCGTCTTCCTCGCCGACCACATGAACGCCGCCGGGCCGACGCCGGCGGCGCGCGTCCTGGCCGTCTTCGACGCGGCACGCGCGTGGGCCGCGCAGCACGGCCACAAGGGGTGCAGCATGGTCAACGCCCATGCCGAGATCAGCGATCCCGCCCATCCGGCCTACCCGATCATCACGGGGCAGAAGCGGTGGATGCTCACCCTGTTCACCGACCTCGCCGGCGAGATCGCTCCCGAGCAGGCCGGTCGCCTGGGCAGGGCGCTCATGCTGCTCCACGAAGGAGCGCTGGTCGCCGAGGGCCTGAGCATCTTCCCGGACGCCATCGGCCAGGCCCGCGAGCAGGCTCAGGCCGTCCTCGCCGCCGCTTGAGGGAGTCCCGCCCGCGCAACCCTTCGACAATCGTGAAAACCGGGGACGGCGGCGTCGCGGAGTTGCACCGTAGGAACTCCGGCGGGCAAGCGAGTGGAGGCGAGATGCGCCCTTCGGCCGAGCTTCAGGAACTGTACGACCGGCTCGCCGCCCAGGCCGAGCAGACCGCCGCCACGTTGCGGTCCGCCCGGACCCGGCTGGCCACGATCCGCGGTACGGGGTCGGAAGAGCTGGCCGAGGCCACCTCCGACGCCCATCTGCGCATCGTCGGGCTGACGCTGAACCCGCGCGCCATGCGGCTCGGCCCTCAGGAGCTGGCCCGGCAGATCGTCCAGGCGGTGCAGGCGGCTCAACGCGACGCCGAGCGGCAGGCCGCGCGGGTCATGGAGGAGGTCGAGGCCCGAACGGCGTCGACCTCGCCTCCACTGGACGCCGGCTTCGTGCGGGAGCGGATCGACCAGCTCATCGACGAGCTGGACCGCTGAGCGGAGGCCGCGCCGGGTCGTGGAAGTCCACGTCGGTCGCCGACAACAGCGCCGCGCCGCCCTCCGCCTCAAGAAGCGGGATCTCCGACGCGTGCAGCGGATAGAGCTGGATGAGGTTGATCGTCCGGTCCGGGAGCTCCAGGTGGGTGAACTCCGGATCGAGGTCGGTGACGAGGAAGGCCAGCAACGCCGACATGTCCGACTCCTCCGGACTTATCGGCGCGTCGAGCACGAAGGCGTCCCCCGCGGCGAACCGCTTCTCGCCACGGTAGTGGGCGGCCACGAAGCCGGCGGCGAACACCCAGTCCGGCCGGGGCGAGTTCATGCTGATGAAGAGCTCCGGGCGGCCGAACTCCCAGTCGGGGTGCGCCACGGACGACAGGCCGAAGGTGAACCCCGAGATCGTGTCCTCTCCGAACTGGCCGCGGTAGGCGAACGCCCGGACCGGCGGGGAGACCTCGTCGGGCGTGATGAGCATGCTCTCAGGCTCGGCTCCGGCCCACTCGCCGAGCCGGGCGAGATACGCGTCGACGCTTCCGGCTTCCATCTCCCCTCCCTACCAGAAGAACCCCTTCTTCTTGGGTTTGTTCCGCAGGTTGCCTTTCTCGTCGACGTACTCCTCGACCCACTTGTTGACGCCCTTCTTGCCCTCGTACCGGTGGCTGCGGTTCGAGCCGCGGTCCTCGAACTGGTACTTCTTCGGGTCGTTCGCCACCTCATTGATCAGCTTGCGGCGGTCGCGCGAGCTGAGCCCTTCCTTCCTCAGGCGTTTGTCGAGGTCCTTCAGCTTGTGCGCTTCGTACCCGGGCTTGTGCCCGATATCGGGCTTCCCCTGGATGGGCTTCTTGGTGTTCGGGTCGATGAGCTCGCCCTTGCTGTTGTACTGCCCTTGGATCTGGTCCCTGGTGCTCTTGCGTAGGTACGGTCTGGACGCCGGCTTCTCCTGGGTGGCTCTCCGTACCTGCTCCAGTTCCTTGCTCGTCAGGGACCGGCCGTAGCGCTTCTCGTAATCTCTCGCCGCTTTCCGGATCTCTCGTTCCGAGACGTTGAAGGTGGTCGGGCCGACGCGGGGCGCGTCGTACGGGCTGATCCTGAGTCCACCATGCCCGCCGGCCCCGGCCAGTTCGCGGCCCAGCGCATTGCCCTGCCAGCCGCGTACACCTTGGAGGGGCGCCCGGACGCGCCCGTCGAGCATCGACGCCAGGCGGGTGCCGATGCCGCGGCCCAGCACCTCCTTGATCTGCCGGTCCATCCGGCGCAGCGCCTGGCGTCTGGCGACGAAGGCGTACGCGCCCGCCGCGCCGCCGGCGAGCAACAACGGCGCCACCTGCTGCCCGAAGTGCACCAGCTGGGACATCGTGGCGGCCTTGCCGGCGGTGACGATCGTGGCGGCGGTGTCGAGCACAGGCGGCATGTTCGCCGCCGCGCTGGTCACCCGCCGCAGGTCGCCGCCGTTGCCGCTCACGTCCTGCCAGTGGCTCGCGAGCTCGGTGGCGGACATGCCCTCGTACGCGTCCAGGCCCCGGGCCACGGTGGCGCCCGCGTCGAGCCCGCTCTGTTCGACGTGACTGGCCACGACCCGCCACGCCTGCGCGTCGGCGCGCATCTCCTCCTCGTCGACGGGGATCGCGTCGATCCCGGCCAGCTCGAACAGGAACGTGAGGCCGGACGGCACCGTCATGGGGCCGCCACCTCATCCGGGCCGAGCACGCGGCGCGCGGCCACGTCCGCCTCGACGAGCGAGGCGGCCGTGTCGTGCATGCCGTGGCCGGTGGAGTGCACCGTTCGCGAGACGGCGGAAAGAGCCCGTGCCGCTTCGTGAACGCAACCGGAATAGATGTCGACGAACGGCGCGATGAGGCCGTCGTCCCGCCAGGCCGCCGCGGCCGAACCCCGCTCCGTGAGCCGCTGGATCGCCGCACTCAGGTCCGTGCCGTGTTGGCCCATTCTCTGGGCGGCGTCATCCAGCCGCGTCGGATCCGCCTCTATGCCCTCGCGCATCTTCCGACCGTAACCAGGGCCATGCGTACGCCCGCGTCAGTTCAGCAAAAGCTGAAACATCGTCAGGGCCGGGCGTGTGACGGCCGCTTCTACGACGCGGCGTTCGGCCTGGGCGAGCAGGTGCGCTCGCGCGGCGCGGCGGCGCCCTCGCCAAGGTCGCCGGGGTCTCCCCCGACGGCACCGGTCACACCGGCTCGCCATCGGCGGCGGCACCGGGCCCTTCATCGACCGGACGGCTTCGCGTGAGAGACGCCCTGAAAGACCGCATCGGTGTGTTCCGCGTGATCGTCGCGGGGCGGATATGGTGCTGCGGTGGACGCTTCGACCGAGCCGCGCCGACCCGGCATGCGCCAGGTCGCGCGGGAGGCCGGCCGGCGCTGACCACCGTCTGGCAGCCGAAGCGCGAGCTGGGCCGGGTCGCGGCCGAGCTGCTGCTCGACGAGGCCCGCGCGGGTCACCGTCACCAGAAGCTCGTCTACCGGCCGCGGCTGGTCGTCCGCGAGTCCACCGCGCCGCCCTGCCGCTGACCGGTTGCGGCTCCGAAAGTTTCAGAGCCGTGTGCACTCCTCCCGCTGCTGACCTGAAAGGTAACGATCTCGGGTGAGGTGGGCACCGGTGGCCCGTTGACACTCTGGTCAGCACCTTCTTACCGTGTGGGCGCTCGGCACCCCTCAGTACACTGATTGGACGTTCAATGAAACGTTTATCCCGTCCAGCACTGCTTGTCACGGCGCTCGCCGGCAGCGTGTGCCTGGTCGCCGCGACCGCCGTCGGCCTGCAGTCGCCCGCCGCCGCGGCGGTGGCCTGCGAGGTCGACTACGACGTCGCCACCCAGTGGTCCGGCGGGTTCACCGGCAACGTGACCGTCAGGAACCTGGGCGACGCCGTCGACGGCTGGCGCCTGGACTGGTCGTTCACCTCCGGCCAGCGGATCACCCAGGCGTGGAACGCCACCGCCACGCAGAACGGCGCCGCCGTCACCGCCGAGGACGCGGGCTACAACGCCGCGATCCCCCGGGGCGGCAGCACCACGTTCGGCTTCAACGCCTCCTGGGACGGATCCAGCAACCCGGCGCCCGCCACGTTCACCCTCAACGGCGTCACCTGCACCGGCGACCCCGGCGAGCCGGCCCCGACGGTCACTCCCACGGTCACCCCCACCGCCCCCGCGGACGCCAAACAGGCGGAAGACCTCGACCGCGGCCTGATCAGCGTCCGCTCCGGCAACGGCAACCTGGTCTCCTGGCGGCTGCTCGGCACCGAGCCCCGTGACACGTCCTTCAACGTCTACCGAGGCGGCACACGCATCGCGACCGTCACCGACTCCACCAACCACCTGGACGCGGGGGCGCCCTCGGACGCCTCCTACACGGTGCGCCCGCTCACCGGCGGCGCCGAGGGCCCGGCCTCCGAACCCTCGCTCAGGTTCGGCGACGGCTATCTCGACGTGCCCGTCTCCCCGCCCGGCGGCCACCACGCCAACGACGCCAGCGTCGGCGACCTGGACGGCGACGGCCGGCTCGACCTGGTGCTGAAGTGGGAGGCCGACAACTCCAAGGACAACTCCCAGTCCGGCACCACCGACGTGGTCTACATCGACGGGATCAAGCTGGACGGCACCCGCCTGTGGCGCATCAACCTGGGCCGCAACATCCGCGCGGGCGCCCACTACACGCAGTTCCAGGTCTACGACTACGACGGCGACGGCAGGGCCGAGGTCGCCATGAAAACCGCTGACGGCACCGTCGACGGCCGAGGCACCGTCATCGGCAACGCGAACGCCGACCACCGAAACTCCTCCGGCTACGTCCTGTCCGGCCCCGAGTTCCTGACGATGTTCGACGGCCGGACCGGGGCGGCGCTGTCCACGGTGAACTACGACCCGCCGCGCGGCAACGTCTCCTCCTGGGGCGACTCCTACGGCAACCGGGTGGACAGGTTCCTGGCCGGCACCGCGTACCTGGACGGGCAGCGGCCAAGCCTCATCATGGCGCGCGGCTACTACACCCGCTCCGTGATCGCCGCCTGGGACTTCCGCGACGGCCGGCTCGTCAAACGCTGGACGTTCGACAGCAACGCCTCCGGCAACGGCTCGTACGCCGGCCAGGGCAACCACAGCCTCACCGTCGGCGACGTGGACGCCGACGGCCGCGACGAGATCGTCTACGGCGCGGCCGCCATCGACGACGACGGCGGCCGACTGTGGAACGTCGGCTGGGGCCACGGTGACGCCGCCCACCTGGGAGACCTCGACCCCGGCCGCCCGGGCCAGGAGTACGTGAAGATCTCCGAGTCGGGCAACCGGCCCGGCCTGTACATGGTCGACGCCCGTACCGGCCAGGTGCTGTGGCGTACCGGCTCCGGCTCCGGCTCCGACGGCGAGGGGCCCGGCCGGGGCGTGGCCGCCGACATCCACGCCGGCAGCCCCGGCGCCGAGTCCTGGGCCTCAGGGGCCGGGCAGAACGGCCTGCGCAACACATCCGGCACGGTCGTCGGCCGCCAGCCGTCCTCGGCGAACTTCCTGTCCTGGTGGGACGGTGACCCGGTGCGCGAGCTGCTGGACCAGACCAGGATCGACAAGTACGGCACCGGCGGCGAGACCCGCCTGCTGACCGCCTCCGGCGTGCACAGCAACAACGGCACCAAGGCCAATCCGTCACTGTCGGGCGACATTCTCGGCGACTGGCGCGAGGAGGTCATCTGGCCCACCATCGACAACCGCGCCCTGCGCATCTACGCCACCCCCCACGTGACCACCACCAAGATCCACACCCTGCTGCACGACCCGCAGTACCGGGTGGCCCTCGCCTGGCAGAACACCGCCTACAACCAGCCGCCGCACCCGAGCTTCTTCATCGGCGACGGCATGAGCACCCCGCCCCAGCCCCGGGTCCACGTGCGCTGACCGTGGGCGGTTGTGCGGCCTTCCCGGGAGCGCGAGAAGGCCGCACCTTGGGAGGGCCGGACCGCGTCACGGGCGTACGGTGGTCAGCTCCGGACGGGAAGCGCCGCCACGACCTCGAACCCGCCGCCGTCCGCCGGGCCGCAGCGGACGGATCCGCCGTAGGCGGCGACGCGCTCCCTGATGCCCACGAGCCCGTGCCCGCCCGACCGCCCGGCCTGCGCGCCCGCGCCGCGGCCGTCGTCGGAGACGCGCAGGTCGAGCGCGTCCTCCCCATAGCGCAACGACACTCCGCCGTGCTCACCTGCGGTCCCGCGTGTTTGCGGGCGGCCTCCCCACCGCAGCGCGGCGAGGACGGCGCCGAGCTCGACGACCGCCGCCGCCGTGATCGACACGCGCCGGTCGCGACCCGTGGCGACGGTGTGGAGCCCGGCGAGCAGCATGGCGTTGGCCCAGGTCGGCAACACGCCGAGCACCAGTTGGGCGAGGGACACCAGCGCCATCGCCGCGAAACTCGCGACCGGGTGGTTCCTGCGGGCGACGTACGGCAGGCACAGGCCCGCGGACACCAGCAGCGCGACCGGGTAGCGCGGCAGGTGCTCGGGAACGTACGCGGCCTGCACAGGCACGTTGACGACGAACACCGCCGCCGCCACGGCGCCGTCGATCACCCGGGGATGCGCCCGCGCCAGGACGGTCAGGTGGTGTCGAGCGCGACGGCGATGTCGGTGATGGTCAGCGGGAACGGCTCGCTGATCTGGGTGGCGGCGCCGGTGAGCAGGTCGACGGAGTTGAGCGTCGCGAGGCCGTCCGAGTCGACGAAAGTGGCGAATGCCGAGTTCGAGACGGTCTTGCCGCCCTTCAGGTCGCTGTAGATGTCGAGGCCCGCGTTCAATGCGACGGGCCGGCCGAGCGCACCGGTCGGGGCCAGCAGGCCGTTGTTGGCCGGCGACTGGACGACGACCTGCGCGGTCATGGTGTTGACGTCGAACAGCGTGGTCGCCGTGTCGCCGTTGAGGTCGTTGTTGGTGTAGGCGGCGGCGGTGACCCCGGAGGCCGGCGAACCGGGGCCGTTGCTCAGCGTGCCGTCCGACACCGTGGTGCCGTCGTTGAGGTTGTGCCGCAGGTTCTGACCGTTGTCGCTGATCACGCGCAGCCGGTCGGCGGCGGGATTGAAGTCGACTCCGAACGCCGTGCCCTTGAGACCCACCTTGAGCTGGGAGACCTTCGAGACCACGACGTCCTCGTCGCCGGTCGGGATCGAGATCGTGTAGATCCCGCCGTGGTTGCCGACGGCGTAGAACTTGCCGTCCTGCACGCGGAAGTCGATGCCGATCACGAAGGTGTCGGTGACCAGCCCGGAGATGCGCCTGACCCAGTTGAGCTCTTCCGGCTCCTCGGTGGTGAAGGTGGCCATCACCCTGCCGTTGTCGGTGATGCCGTACGCCCGCAGCGGGGGGGCCGCGGTCGAACTGGAGTCGGCCGCCAGGCTGGTGCCCGCCGGCCCGACGCCGATGGCCGCGGCCGTCGCCAACGCGATCAGCACGGCGGCCTTCCTCATGATCCGTCCTCGCATGGGTGCTCCTCCATCGAGTCGTGCAGGCGGCCTGTGGGCACCTGCGCCTACCGGCGTGTTCGCCGGCAGCAACAGCTTGTCCGGCGGCGGAGGAGCCGTCCTCGTGACAGATGTCAAAACGCCGCGCCAGGGCGAGGCGGTCTTTGTCATCTCGCGCAACGGCGGACGCGGGTGCCGGAGCGGAGGAACGCTCAGTGTTTGACGGCTTCGCGGATGATGTCGTCGAGCACGTCGCGGGAACGCACCAGGTCGCCGATCATGCGGTCGATGCGCTCACGTTCCCTCATGAGTTGCTCGGCCAGCCACGGGGAGGCCACCCATCGACGGCCTCGGCCTGGCCTGTCTGCACCTCACCGACAACGACCGCTATCCCGCGCTGGCACGGGCCCCTCATCGCCAACGTCGGCGAGAACGGCCCCGCCACCAGTAAGGACGCCGGTGAAGCCGCGCTCGCCTCGGGCCGCGCCGACCTGGTCTCGTACGGCAGGGCCTTCATCGCGAACCCCGACCTGCCCGCCCGCTTCGCCCGCGACGCCCCGCTCCAGCCGATCGACACGGCCCATCTGTACACCCACGACGCCGCCGGGTACACCGGCTATCCCAGCCTGGACGCCCTCACGCTCGCTGAGGCGGGCCGGTCAGCTCGCGTTCGACAGGCTGGCGGAGGTCCCGGAGCCGTCCGCCGGATCGCCGGCCCGCGCGGGAGGTTGCAGGGCGTCCAGCTTGGCGTGCAGGCGCGCGAGCTCCTCCGTGATCGCCTTGAGCCGGTCGTCGGTACGCTGCTCCTCCGCGGAGGTGCTCTCGTCGTCCATGGCGTTGACGACGACCGCGATGAAGAGGTTCAGCACCACGAACGACGACACCAGGATGTAGGCCACGAAGAAGATCCACGCCCAGGGGTGCACGTCCATGATCTGGTCGGCGATGTCCGGCCAGCCCTCCCCGGTCAACACCTGGAACAGGGTGAACAGGGAGGTCGGGATCTCGCCGAAGTAGGCCGGCGCGGTGCGCCCGAACCACTGGGTGGCCATCACCGCCGCCATGTACATGATGATGATCAGCAGACCGAGGATGGAGGCCATGCCGGGGATGGCGGCCAACAGCGCGGAGATGACCCGGCGCATGCTGGGCACCGCGGTGACGAGCCGCAGCGCCCGCATGATCCGCAGAGTACGCAGCACCGAGGCCGGCCCCGAGGCGGGCACCAGCGCTATCGCCACGATGGCGGTGTCGAACCAGTTCCACGGGTCCTTGAAGAACGCGCCCCGGTGGGCGTAGAGGCGGGCGGCGAGCTCCAGGACGAACACGCCCACCACGACGCGGTCCACGACGTGGAGCGGCTCGCCGATCCACCCCATCACGAAGGAGGAGGTCTCACAGCCGATCGTGATCGCGTTGAGCAAGATGACCGCCGTGATCGCCCGCTCGAAGCGAGGGTGGGCGAGGAGGGCGCGCACGCGTTCTCGATCCAGCAACGTTCCAAGCCTCCAATGTCGGCGCCGGGGCGTCGATCATCGTACGAGGTGAGACGTGCGGAGCAGCGACCGGCCCGCTCGCCCCGGTCGTCGTGCCGGTCCTCAGGCCGGTCCTCAGGCCGGTCGTCAGGCGGGTTCGGCGTCGACCGCGTCCGCGAACGCCCGCATGGAGGTGAAGGTCCAGTTGGGGGTGACGCCGGCCGACGGTTGCGGTGTCGCGCCCCAGCCGGCGTTGTCGTGCCGGCGGTTGATCCACACGGTCGGCAGGCCGGCGGCCTTGGCGGGCACGTGGTCGTGGAACAGGCTCTGCGCCACGTGCAGCAGCCTGCCCTCGGCCACCCCGAGCCGCTCGGCCTCGTGGAGCAGCGCCTCGAAGGCACGGGGATCCGGCTTGTAGCAGCCGATGTCCTCGGCGGTGAGGACGCTGGTGAAGGTGGCGCCGAGGTGCTGGTTGGAGCCGGCGAAGCCGGCGCGGTCGACGTTGGAGACGATGATGAGGTCGTACCGCCGCGACAGCCGCTGCAGCGCCTCCGCCGAGTCGGGGAACGCCGGCCAGCCGGGCACCGAGACCGCCAGTGACTCGGCCTCGTCATCGCTGACCGGCACGCCGAGCTGCGCGCCGAGGCCGCGCATGGCACGCGCCAGGATGCGCGGGTAGAGGTCGCCGGGGTGGTCGGCCTCGGCCTGCGCCTCGTGCGTCGAGTACGCCGTCAGCAACTGCTCGTCCGTCATCCGCAGGTCGTGTGCGTCGGCCCACGCGCGCAGCACGGTCGCGATGCCGTTCTCCCAGTCGATGAGGGTGCCGTAGCAGTCGAAGCTGAGGGCGTCGAAGTCGCTGAAGTTCACCGTGTGTGCTCCTGGATGAGGTCGAGGTAGAAACGTTCCGAGTCGTCACAGTGCCCGTTCCAGGCGGCCCTGACCCGCTGGAGGTCGCCGGAGCGCAGCGCGGCGAGCAGCAGCTCGTGCTCGTGCGCCAGGTCGGCGACGCTCTCGTAGGTCGGGCGGAGCTGGGCGATGAGCAGGCGCAACTCGGCGCTGAGCTCGTCGAAGGTGCGCAGCAGACGCGCCGAGCCCGCGGCTTCGAACACGGCCCGGTGGAACGCCACGTCATGGTCGGCGACCACGTCCCAGGAGACGTCGTCCCCCAATGCGGAGAACGCCTGCGCCGCCGACGCGATGCCGGTGAGCGGCCGGTCCTGCGTCACGACCATCTCGACCGCGACGAGCTCGACGGGCCGCCGCAGCCGGCCCAGGTCGATCGCGTCGTCGGCGGTGAACGACCGGACCTGCGCACTGCGCCCGCGCCCGCGGTCGAGCAGCCCTTCGGCCACGAGCGTCTGCACGGCCGCGCGCACCGTGGGCCGGGCCACGCCGAACTCCTGTGACAGCTCGGTGTCACGCAGCTGGTCTCCGCCTGAGTAGTGGCCTGACAGCAGCCGGCGGCGCAGCTGGTCGGCGACGGCGTCCGCCACAGTGACGACGTGAATCGACATGTCTAACTGTATAACAGCTATCCAGGCGGCCTGGCAACCTTTTCCGGGCTAGTGGCGCGCGAGGGGTGGGCTAGCGGGGTCGTGAAGCATTCACGTCGAGGATCACGAGCTCGTCGCGTGCCGTCGGGACCGCGTGCGCTCAAGGTGATCCCGCATTTGCTCACGGACAGGCGGGGAGGGTGCGATGCAGTACGTGGTCGCCGCGGTCGTGCTGGTCGGCCTGCTGTGCATGGTCAACCTGCTGTTGACCGTCGGCGTGATCCGCCGGCTGCGCAGGCAGGGCGGGAGCGCGCCGGCGATGAGCGAAGGGCTCTCGCCCGGTGAGAGGGTCCCGCGGTTCGCCACCATGACCACGAGCGGTGAGCCGATCTCCGACGAGCTGCTGGGCGCGCCCGCGCTGGTCGGCTTCTTCTCCCCGGGCTGCGGGCCGTGCGAGGAACTGCTCCCGCTCTTCGTGGAGCGGGCGCGCGGCACGTCGGACGCCGTGCTCGCCGTGGTCGCGGACACCGGCGAGGACTGCGCGGCCGACGTCGAACGCCTCGCGGAGGTGGCGCGTGTCATCACGGAGGCGCCGCAGGGGCCCGTACAGACGGCGTTCAAGGTCAACGCGTATCCGACCGTCATCACGATCGGTCAAGGGGGCACGGTCGTCAGCGGCGGTCACGCCATGCCGGCCGAGGTCACGGCGTCATGAGGCGGGCGTTCCTGGCGGGGGCGTGCGCGCTCGGAGGGCTGGCCCTGCTGGTGGTACGGCTGCGCGCGACGTACATGGTGGCCCGGGTCCACGGCGAGAGCATGGCTCCGACGTTGACCGACGGGGACCGGCTGCTGTCCCGGCGCACGCGCCTGGGGGCGCTGGGCCACGGGCAGATCGCCATCGTCCGGAACCCGCTCCCGGCCGGCGGCAAGTTCCTGGTCAAACGCGTCGCCGCCCTGCCCGGCGATCCGGTTCCTGAGGACGTACGCAAGGCCGTCGACGTGGACGTCGTCCCGGTCGGCAGGTTCGTGCTGATCGGTGACAACACCGAGGTCAGCTTCGACTCCCGCGAGCACGGCTTCTTCCGCGCCGACGACCTCCACGCCGTCACGATCAGGCGGCTGGACGCGCGGCACGGTCCCTTGTCCACAAGCCCGCGGCCGCCACGAGACGACTCTTCGTGGTGCCGCGCCCAGGAAGGCCCGGGACAGGGAAGGGAGGTGAGAACGGAATGCTGGACAAGCTCCTTGACCGGTTGATCCCCTCGGTCAAGGCCGACGCGGCGTGCGTCAAGAGGTGCGTGCAGATCAGCTACGACCCGAACACCGGCTGCTACACGATGCGGTGCTACGAGACGAACTGCAGCTACCGCCAGATTCGCCTGTGCGAGTAGGTCACTGGAAGAAAGGTGGGACCAGATGAAACTTTTCACCGATTTGGCAGACCGGATCGTCGCTTTCGTCGTACCGACCGGCGACGCGCAGGCCGCCTGCACCGCACGGTGCATTCTCGACCACACGACCTGCACGGGAAGCATCTGTTGCTCCGTCTTCAAGTGCTGGAGAACCGACTGCTCGGTCTACCACAGGAAGCAGTGCGCATAGGCGTCTGAGGGGTCTTCCGGCGACCGGTCAGGCAGGCGCCGACGGGGGGCGCGGCTGAAGGGCACTGGGAGGCGCCCTTCAGCCGCGTGGGGCGTGTCGCCGATCAGCGCCGGTGGCGACGGCGACGCCGGTGGCTCGAGGAACTGTCGTCGTCCGGGTCCGGTGTCGGCACGCTGAGGCGGGGCAAGGACAGAAGCCTGGCTGCGGTCAGGCGGCTCGGCGTTGTCATGGTCTGCTCCTAACGTGGTGGAGCGATCGGTGCGGCTGCGGGGTGCAGCCTCGCCTTGGGGAGCTACCCTCGACACAAATAGGGCAATCTGCACAAAACGGACTCCAGGGCTGGGCTTTGACGCCTCCGGGGACGAAACCGGGCCACGTCAAAGGCGGGCCCCGATACGGCACAAGCTCGTTCGGCAAGCCGGTGGACGGCCGGGCTCCCGCTCGGACGGCGCTGCGCACGTACGACGCCTTGACCGAGGCCGGCGAGTCAGACCAGCGCGCCCGCCAGCAGGAAGATGGCGAGTCCGTGTGCGAGGGCGGCGGCGATCACGCCGTCGCGCAGCCGCAGGAATGCGCAGATCAGTCCCTCGTACAGGGTGAAGGCCGGCAGCGGCCAGCCGACGTCGGTGACCGTCGAGGCCAGGAAGACGTGGCAGGCCGCGAACAGCAGAGCCGACAGCACAGCCGCGCGTCCGGCGGAGGCGTGTTGCTCCAGCCGGCCCTGAAGGAAGCCGCGGAACAACACCTCCTCGGCGAGGTTGCCGGCCAGGCTGAACACCAGCAGCACCGGCAGCAGCGTGACGGCGACCGCGCCGCCCCTCGCCGCCAGGGGCGTCGGGAGCGACAGCAGCAGGACCGGGGCGGCGGCCAGCACGCCTCCGCCGACGCCCCAGCCGAGTGTGACCGGCCTGAACCGGCCCCAGCGCACCAGCGCGCGGAGTTCGCTGTCCAGGCGCAGCACTCCCGCGGTCAGCGCCAGCGTGCAGAGGCCGAACAGCAGCAGGATCCCCGCCCGGTCGGTGAAGCGCAGCCACGGAACCGCGCCCGCGGCGCCCAGCCGCCAGAATCCCAGCGGTGTCATCGCATCCCTGACCAGGACGAAGCCGAGAATGAGCACCATGACGCGGAGCAGCGGGTCGCGTTCACGACGCGCCACCACGTAACAGGCGCCGATCAGCAGCAGGCCGGGCAGGATCCGGACGCCGTAGGCCAGGAGGCCGGACAGCACGAAGACGCCTCCGTTCGCACAGAAGGTTCTGGAGGGAAGGGCGGGGCGACGAGCCCGCCGTTCAATGATGCGAGTTATTCTCAGTTTTCGGTACTCGCATTGGAGGTCCGTGCTCACGCCCCGTAAACAGCCCCGCCAGCAGCGCTCCCGCGAGACCGTGGCGGCGATCCTGGAGGCGGCCGCTCAGCTTTTCCAGCGTCACGGCTACACCGGCACCACCACCAACAAGATCGCCGAACGCGCCGGAGTGTCCATCGGATCGCTGTACCAGTACTTCCCGAACAAGGACGCGCTTCTGGTCGCGCTGGCCGAGCACTACCTGGCCGAGAGCGTCCAGCAGGTCGCCCAGGTCTTCGCCCGCGCCGGCGAACACCGCCCGCCCCTGCCCGTCCTGCTCGCCGACCTGGTGGAATGCGTGGCCGTCCTGCACACCGACCGGCCCCGGCTGCACCGGCTGCTGTTCGACCAGGCGCCCCGCACCCCCGACCTGGTCACCCGCTTCCGGCAGGCCGAGCAGCAGATCGCCCAGGCGCTCGCCCGCGAACTGCGCCGCCTGGGAACCGGCGGCCCCGACCCTGAGCTGAACGCCCTGCTGGCCGTCCAGGGCATCGAGGCCCACCTGCACGGAGCCCTGCTCGATCTGCCGGCCGGCCGCGACGCCACCGCCCACGTACGGGCAGTGGTCCGCCTCTGGCAGCAGGCCCTGTCCGCACCCTGCGACCCCGCTGAAGCTCACCGCTCGCTGGGGCAAGCCTCTTCCGGCCCGAACAGGCGGTCCAGGTGATAGTCGATGATCCGCGTGGCGGCCTCGTGGCCGCGCTGCCGGCTGAGGACGCTTGAGGTCAGGCCGTTGGCCGGCGCCAGGACGCCGGCGACCGGGCGCCCGGCAACAACTGCACGGGTACCGGAACCTCGCGAATCTGCTCCTAAACGCCGGCGGGTCAGGTGAAACGCCGGCCCTCGTCGCGGCGGTAGGCCCAGAAGGCGGCGGTCGCCGTGGCGACGGTCCAGACGGCCAGCATGACCAGCGGCACCACGCCCGGCCGGGCGCCGACGACGGCCGCCCAGATCAGCTCGGCCGCGCCCCGGGTGGGCACGTACGGCGAGACGGCCTGTACGAACTGCGGCAGGACCTGCGGCGGCAGCAGCAGCCCTCCGAGGATGGCCATGGGGAAGAACAGCAGTTGTGACACCGCCATCGCGGCCTTCGAGGCCAGCAGGAAGCCGACGCACAACCCCATCAACATGAACGGCACCACGCCGAGGACCAGCGCGCCGACCCCCAGCAGCAGCCGGACCGGCGTGATCGTCGCCTCCGTGAACAGCGCCGCCACCAGCAGTACGGGGATCACCGAGAGGAGCATGACGGCGAGCGTCGACAGGATCCGGCCCGCGAAGCGCGGCAGCGGGCCGGCGGGCAGCGTACGCAGGTAGGGGTTCCACGGCAGGTCGCGATCTTGCGCGACCGCGCTGCTGAGCCCCATGAGCGCGGCCGACATCGCGCCGAAGAACATCAGCGAGCCCGTCGCCGTCGTCGCCGCCACCGGGTCCCGGCCCGCGAACGGCACCACGAACGCCACCATCGAGACCGCGGGGAAGAAGGCGCTGGCCAGGATGCCGATCGGCACCCGGATCTGCTCGATCACGAGGTAGCGGGTGTGCGCGAGGACCAGGCTAGACATGTGCGGGCTCCTTCGAGGTGAGGGCGAGGAAGGCCTCCTCCAGCGTGGCCGGTCTGATCTCCAAGCCGGAGAAGGGCGTCCCGCTGCGTACCAGCTCCACGACGAGCCGGTCGGGGTCGTTGACGACCAGGTCGATCCGGTCGCCCGAGCGTTCGGCGACGAGGGAGACGCGCCGGGTGCCCACCATGCCGCGTACGGCCCGTACGCTGTCGTCGGCCAGCACGCGGCCCTGGTCGACCACGAGCACCCGTTCGGCCAGGGCCTCGATCTCCTCCAGGTAGTGGCTGGTGAGCAGCACGGTGCCGCCTTCCTCGTGGAAGGACCTGATGCCCTCCCACAACGCCCGCCTGGCCCCGACGTCCAGGCCGGTCGTCGGCTCGTCGAGGAACACCAGCCGTGGCCTGCCCGCGAACGCCAGCGCCACGGCCAGCCGCCGCCGCTGCCCGCCGGAGAGCCCGCCGACCTGCCGCCTGACCAGATCCTCCAGCCCGAAGCGGGCCAGCAGTTCGGCCGTGGCGACGCGGTCGGGGAAGTGCGCGCAGACGAACTCGGCGATCTCGCCGACGCGCAGCGACTCGGGCAGCCCGGTCTCCTGGGGGGTCATGCCGATGCCGCGCCGCGTGGCCGGGTCCAGCGGCGAGCCGCCGAACAGCTCCACGGTGCCGGACGTGGGCCTGCGCAGCCCCGCGAAGAGGTTGATGAGGGTGGACTTGCCGGCGCCGTTCGGGCCGAGCAGGCCGACCACCTCGCCCGCTCTGATGTCGAGCGAGACGTGGTCGAGTGCGAGCACGTCGCCGTAGCGGCGGGTGGCGTCGATCGCTCTGGCGAGGACTGTCATGTCGGGTCTTCCGTGTCGTGGCGTCGGCGAAGGAACGATCATCGCCTGGCCAGCCCGGGAACGAGCACGGCGCCGACGACCAGGTGCAGCAGGAGCAGCACCACCGTCGCGGCGGTGCCGGCGGCGCTGCCGAGCGGGCCGAGCAGGGACAGGGCGAGCACGGCCAGGGCGACGATCGTCCAGATCCGGCCGCCCCGGGCGGTGAACCGTTCGAGAACGGCCAGCAGCGCCCAGCCCGCGAGCCCGGCCAGCAGGCTCGCCACCACGACCGCTACCGGCCCGACCTGCTGGACGCCGCCGCTCATCCGCACGGTCAGCGCGGTCCCGGCCACCGGCACCGCGAGGACCCAGCCGGCCAGGGCTGCGGCGCACGCGCCGGTGACGGCGAGCGGCCTGCGGAGGGAGGCCTTGGCGGAGCTGTTCGGGGAGGCGTGCACGGGGGTGTTCGGGGAGGTGTTCATGCCGCTCAGCCTCTCCCGCCGACCCGGTCCGCCACATCGGGCGCGCGGTCGCACCGTGTTGTCCCCTCGTGGGGCACGGCTCCGACTTCGGTAGGGGCCCGCCGCGGCGCCGGTCCGTGACAGGCGAGGGCCCGCGTGCGCGCGGCGGGCTTTTGGTACGTGAGGGTCAGCAGCTGTCGGCTCCGTCGAAGGTACGGGGGCCTCGGGCGACCTTGGAGTAGATGGTGCGTCCCGGGTCGACGGTGTGGCAGGCGCCGTCGGTGCCGCGTGCCCACTTGATCTTCAGTCGGAGCCGGCGGCCGCAGTCGTTGCGGGCGTACCCCGTCTTGGTGATGGTGCCCGTGGTCTGCCAGACGGCCACGCACGAGGGGGCATTGCCCGCCGGCACGGCGGCGGCCGGAGACGCTGAGGCGAGGGCGCCGGTGAGGGCGAGGGCGAAGGCGGTGAGGGTGGCTGTGGTGAAGCTGTGCTGCACGAGGTGGTGCTCCTTGTGTGGGTCGGTCCGCGCAGGCGGGGTGTTCCCGCCGTGATCAGCCGGCGGCGAGCGGCCCTCAGCCATCGGGTGGCGTGGGGCGAGACTGACACAGAAGCGAAGATCTCAGATGGGTAACGGCAGGGACATGGCCGGGCGGCACAGCGTCTGACCTGCCGTTTTGGGGGTGTCGCCGGTAACGTTTCGCCGGCGTCCCAGAAAATGCGGGCGCTCCTGGTCAAAGGCCTCGCGAAGAAGTGTGTGATGGCGGGCTCGGCCTCACCGCCGAGCCCGCCACGCGGGGTTCCCGTCAGCGCTGCAGCGTCAGCAGCCCCGGCCGGTAGGGGAGAAGGCCGTAGTCTCCGCCGGAGTCGGGATCGCGTCCCCGGTAGAGCAGTTGCAGGTCGCAGGGATCGACGGTCATGGTCTGGTCGGCGCCGGCGCGGACCAGCTCGCCGTGGCTGATGTCGTTGGTCCAGGTGGCGCCGCTGTTGGCCTTGCCGGCGAAGGGGTTGCTCTCGGTCGCGGCCTGGGGTGTCCACGAACCGCCCAGGCTGGTGGCCGTGAACGAACGGAAGTAACGGCCCTGGGCGGCGTCGATGATGCGGTAGAAGGCTTCGGCGGCGTCGTTGCCGGCTGGGAGCAGGCCGTCGATGACGATCAGGTCGGCGCGGCAGATGCGGGTGACGGTGCGCGCGACGGTGACCACATGACCGGTTCCACGGATCCAACCTGTCTATACCGAGGCGCATACCGCAGACATGCCGAAAACATACCGGCTCTCGTTATCGTCAAGTTCAAGTCGCTCCCGGGGCGGTGCGCGTGGAGAAAGCCTGCTGCGCTCGCCTCGACAACGGGCAGCTGAACGACGCAGGCCATAACGCTGCCTACTTCGACTGCAACGGACTTGTCGGAGCTCTCATGAGAGGTGACGTGGACGTTTCTGTTGTAACGGCGGTACACAATCGCGGTGTCGCCGCACGAAATGTTCTCCGCAGTTTGGCGTGTCAGACTCTTCCCCCGGAAGCGTTCGAGGTGGTGTTCGTCGACGACGGTTCCGAACGGCCGCTGGCCGAGGAACTCGCCGCGGAAATGGCGACGCTGGAGCCGACGTTCAAGCTCCGTGTTCTCCGGCACGACACGGCAAGAGGCGTGCAGGAAGCGAGAAACGCCGGAGCCGCGCAGGCCGACGGCAACGTGCTTGTCTTCCTGGACGCCGATTGCCTGGCGCACCCCGGGTTGCTGCAGGCCCATCTGGACGCGCACACCGGGCGTCAGGTGGCGGTATGCGGTTACACGAGCGTGCGTGAGTTGACTCCGGCCAGTTGGAGGCTGCTGCTGGGCGACGACTGGGACTTCGGCGACCCGGTCGGCGTCGCCGACCGGATGGAGCGGACGCCGCTGCTTCACGATCCGTTGTGCGAACTGCTGGCCGATCCGCGACCCAGTGACTGGGCCTTCTTCTGGACCCACAACGTGAGCATCCCTCGCTGGGCTTTCGAGCAGGTGGGCGGGTTCAAGAGCGACTTCCCCGCCAAGGGGGTCGAGGACATCGAGATGGGTTATCGGCTCGCACGTACGGGTCTGCCGACCGTTTTCGCGCCGGCCGCGAAGGCGGTGCATCAGCCTCATGACCGGCTTCGCGGACGAGACATCGTCCAGGACCGGCACAACGAGCAGATCCTGGTGGATATGTATCCGACGCTGGAGGTCGAAGCGGTATGCAGCTACGACATCGTGCGGTCGCGCGAGCTCGTGCCGGCGATCCAGCGCTTCGCCCGGGCGCTGGACCCCGCCACGTCGGACTGTGCGCGGCTCGAGGAGCTTCCCGGGGTTTGCGCGCGGATCGCCACCGCCGGGAACGTCCTGGTGATGGGAGATCCGGCCGGCTGGCCGACCGGTCTCAGGCCGCCTGACGCGATCTGTTTTCCGGTAGACACCCGGGAGCGGCCCGAGCCGGGCCGGGAAACCGCACGGTTGCCGCTTCTCGGCACCCGCATTCCGTATCCGGACGATCATTTCGAGCTCGGGTTGGTGACCGACTACTGGCGGAGCTTCCCCGAGCGGACGCTCAGCCGGATCCTTTCGGAACTGGCCCGCACCTGCCGGAACGTGGTGCTGCTGTCCGGCGTCAGTGCCGCGCCCCTTCAGCAGGCCGATCCCGCGCTGGCGGCGGCCCTTGACGCGTACGACCACCCCTATTGGGAGTTCACGGTACGGCTTCGGCGCGAACTGCACGAGTTTGAGATCGTCGAACGGGAACGTGCGGGCACCACGGCGGCTTTCGACCTGTGTGAGCGGCTCTGGGAGACCTCGGATCTGCGTACGGCGATCAGCGCTCCGCCGTCGCGACGTCCCGCGCAGGCGAGTGCGTGACGTGGAGCCCGAACGTGATCCCCGCTTCGATGATCTCAAGCTCGCCAACCGTGACCGCAACATCGCGGAGTTCGAGGAACGTGCCACCGTTCTGAGCAGCCTGCCACGGGTGCTGTTCCTCGAGCTGACCGAGAACTGCAACCTATCGTGCGCGATGTGCCGCTCGGGCGGCCCGTTCGACCGTTCTCGCAATATGTCCATGGAGCTGTTCGACCAGGTCGCCGAGAAGCTGTTCCCCACGGCGGAGATCGTGGACCTGCGAGGTTGGGGCGAGAGCACGATTCTGAAGCGCTTCCCGGATTTCGTGGACCGGGCGGTCGGCTACGGCTGCCGGGTCCGGCTGGTGACCAACCTGTCGGTGACCAACGAGCGGATGTGGCGCCGGATGGTGCGACAGGGGGTGAGTATCACCGTCTCGCTGGACGCGGCGACCGCCGAGACGTTCGCCGCGCTGCGCGGCGGCGCTCGGCTGGACGCGGTTCTGCGTAATCTGGAGGCGATCGTCGACGAGTCGGCCCGGCTGGGGACCGGGACGGACACCATCGTGCTGAACGTCGTGGTGCAGAGCCCGGCTCTCGCTGAATTGACGGATATTGTGGCGCTGGGTGAACGGTTCGGGGTGCGGGTCAACCTGAACGTGGTGAGCCTCGAGCCGGACGACCCCGGCAATCTCCGCTTTCACCGTGCGACACTGTCCGACGCTCTGCACGACACGGCAGCGGCCGCGGCGGCCAGCGGCGTCGAGGTGCAGCTGAACACCGCGCTTGACCCGGACTGGGCGGACCCGTCGCGCGCCGACAAGACTTGTACGCACCCCTGGATGTACTTCTACGTCAACCACCGCGGGCAGACCGGCTTCTGCGACCACCTTATCGGCGCGCCCGGCACCCGCTATCTGATCGGTGACCTGCGCAGGACAGGCTTCGGCGAGATCTGGAACGGGTCCCGCTACCAGCGCCTGCGTGCCGAGCACGCCTCCGGCGCGGAGCGGATCTCGGACGACTTCGAGGAGTGCCGATGGTGCTACCACAACCGGTACACCGATTTCGACGAGCAGACCTATCCGCCCTACGCTCAGCACCGGGTATTGCTGAACCCCGCCCACTGCGCCGCCTTCCTGCCGGCCAGGTCCGATGGCGAGGTGCCCGGCCCGAGCAGGCGGCAGCTCCCTCTGGCAGGTGAGTAGATGACCGAGGGACCAGACTTGCGCTGGCCCTTGTGGCCGGAGATCGATGACCTCAGCGCGCAGTCGATCCAGGCGGCGCTGCTGAGCGGACGCCTCGCGGTCAGCGGGCCTCCGAGCCGCTGGCCGTCCAGGAACGTGATGGCGGCCGGAGCACTGGCCAGGCTCACGAACCGCCGTCACGTCACCTTGACGTCCAGCGGTTCCAGCGCGATCGTAATCGCCTTGCAGGCCGCCGACGTGGGGCCCGGCGACGTGGTGCTGCTTCCCGCCTCGACCTGGGTGGCGTGCGCCACCGCCGTGCTGCGGGTTGGCGCGGTGCCGGCGTTCTTCGACGGCACGGCCGATTCCCCCTGCCTGGTCGGGCACAGTCCGGTCGATGCGCCGCGCGCGGTGCTCGGCGTCCATCTCTACGCGCAGCACTGCGACGTCGCCGCGCTCCGCAGGCGCTTTCCCGGCGCCGTGCTGATCGAGGACGCCTCCCACGCCCAGCTCGCCGAGAGCGCGGACGGGAGGGTCGCCGGCTCGCTCGGCGACATCAGCATCATGAGCACCCAGGCGACCAAGATCCTAGCCACGGGAGAGGGCGGTGTGGTGCTCACCGACGACGACGAACTGGCCTCCCGGATCGAGTCGCTGGTGATGGATTCGCGGCGAAGAATGGCCGAGCCGGCGCCGTACTCGCTCAACGAGCTCGAACCTGCGAATCAGCAGCACGGAGCCAACCACGCGATGTCGGAACTCTCCGCGGCGCTGCTGCTTGACCAGCTCGCCCGGCTGCCGGGCCAGGCGCAGCGCCGCGCCAGAGGGCTTGGGCACCTGCTCGGCCGGCTGACCGATGCCGGCTGGGAGGTGCTCGCGGACGAGGGCGCTTGGCGTTCAGGCAACTTCTACGGCGTCGTGGTACGGCTGCCCGAGCATGAGCCGGAAGCGGATGCCTTCGTCTCGAAGGTACGCCGCACCTGCGGGGCCGTCCTTGACCGGGTGTATCCGCCGCTGCCGGAAGGGCCGCTGTACCGGCCGGCGACAGTGAAGCAGTACGGCGAGATCGGGGGGTTGACCGGACCGTTGGACAGGGCCAGGCACTGGCACGAGCGGCACGTCGTCATTCCGCATCACGTTTTCCTGGCGGGCCAGTCCTCGCTGGACGCGCTCGGCGCGGCCATGACCGCAGGCGTACGACGGCCCAAGGCCGCGCAGGGACGCCGCCCGCTCGTCGAGGTGGTCGTCGTGACCCGGGGAGATCGCCCGGAACTCCTGGCAGCCGCACTGGAAAGCGTCGCCGCGCAGCAGGACGTGGAGGCCGACATCTCATTGACCGTGTGGCTCGACGAGGGAACCGGCGCTGCGGAGACGGTCCGGCTGCCCGCTGTGCTCGACGGCGTCCGGCTCACGACGGTCGGCCACGCGGGCGCCGTCCCCGCCGAACCGTGGACGCGGGTGGCGACGCTGCGGCAGTTCGCCATCGACCGCCGGATTGGCGACTACCTCACTTTCCTCGACGACGACAACACCTGGGAACCTGACCATCTCGCGGGCCTGCTGGCCCTGGCCGGGCGCGGTTATCCGGCCGTGCACTCCTGGCGCCGTATGGTCGGCGCGGACGGGAACCCGGTTCTGGTCGACCGTTTTCCCTGGCTGCCGCCGGGGACCAAGGCCGTTCAGCGGCTCGCCGAACTGGCCTCCGCGGGGATCATGTGCGCGGAGAGCAGCGTGATCAGGGACGTCGTCCGACGTCCCGACGGCGGGGTGGGCATGGTCGACATGGGAGAGTGGCTCTTCGACTCGAGGGTCCTGCCGTTGCTGCGCATCGCTACGCCTCGCTCGGCCGCCGAGGTGGAGGAGCGTGTCGGCGAGGACGACGTCATCCTGCGGCAGATCGTCCGGCTCGGCGTTCCCACGGCGTCCACTGAACGGGAGACGCTTCGCTACCGCCTCGGCGGCATGTCAAACCCGGAGATGGCGACGAGATGAGCATCGAGCGACAGAACGGGCAGATCGGGCACAACGCCGATTTCTTCGCCACCCACGGTTTCTGCGTCTGGCGCGGGCTGTTGGCGGCGGCCGAGGTCGAGGGGCTGCGCCGGGAGGTGGACGACGCGCTGGCTGCGAACCACGCTCTACCCGACGCCCCGATCGCTCGCGCCACCGGCACGGAGGGCTACTACGTGCCGATGATGGGTGATCGCACGCCCCTGAGCCGGAAACTGCTCACCGAGCGTCTCCTGCCGGCTGCCGTCGGGCTCCTCGGTACGCCGGTGCTGCCGAAACCCGCCAAGGGAATCCTCTACCGCGACTCCTCACCCTGGCACCAGGACTCGGCGGACACCTCGTTGACCGCGGTCAAGATGGTGACCTACCTGGAGCCGCTGACCGTCGCCGACGGTGCCCTGCAGGTGCTGCCAGGCAGCCACCGGGGCTCGTACGGCCAAGCTCTGACCGAATACCGGCGCCGGTGGCCGGCGGCCGAGCCGCTGTTCGACGAGCGCGCGGAAGCCGCGATGTGGCCCGGTGTCCCGATCGCGACGAACCCCGGCGATGTGATCGCGTTCGACGTCCATCTTTGGCACGCCAGCATCGGCGGCCGGGATAGGCGGCAGTGGAGCGTCTCCTATGCGGCGGATCCGGTCGACGACGACGGCGAGGCGGCCGTACGCGACTATCTGCTGTCGTTCTTGGACGTCGGACATTCTTACGACCCTGTGGCGTATCCGTACTTCGACCCGGCCTGGGCGCAACCGCCCAGGCCGGCGTTCGCCGATCGCATGGCGGAGCTGCTGTCGTCCAGCCAGGCACCTGGGAGGCCAACCACCTGATGAGCACGTTGCTCGATTTCTACGACCCCTTTCTCTACGAATTGAACGTGGGCCACGCTCCCCGCGTCGGGGATGTGTATTGCAAGGAGCTGTCGTCGCTGCCGCCCGGCTCTCGGGTGCTCGACCTCGGATGCGGGACGGGCGACATCCTGGTCCCGCTGGCAGTGGAGGGCGCCGAGGTGATCGGCGTCGACAGTTCACCTCGCATGCTGGAGCATCTGGCGCGTCGGCTGGCCACGCTGCCGGACGAGGTAGCCGCACGGGTGCGCCTGGTGGAGAGGACGGTGCCCGCGCTGCCGGCGATGGATCGGGCCGACGGGGCCGTCCTGGCCAACGACTTCGTTTCCCACCTGCTCAGCGACACCGAACTGGACGAGCTGTTCCGCAACGTACGCCGGGTGCTGAAGCCGGGCGCCATTCTGCTGCTCGACGTCGAACGGTTCGACGTCGCCTTCCTCGGATCGCTCACCGGATCCGGTGGCGGGCTCACCCGTACGCACGGCTTCTTCGACTATCCGGACGGGCGACTGCTCAGAGTGGACGAACAGTCGGTGTACGACGAGGCGTCCGGGGTCATCACGAGTACGTTCGGATACCAGATCCTGGACGGACAAGGCATGGTCGAGTCCACCACGTACAGGACTCTGCGCATGTGTCCCCGGAGGATCCGGGAGATCACCGTGGCGCTCCAGCTCGCCGGATTCGACATCACCGAAGTACGGGCGGACGCGTTTCCTGCGGAGCTCGACCACATCCTGATCTCAGCGCGGGCTAGGGCCGAGCATGACTGAACGATCGCATGAGGAGCTGGCTTCCGTGCTTTGCGACCTGTTCGGGCTGGCAGCGGCCGGTGCGGACGTCACCCCGGTCGGCCGCGGCGCGATGGGACAAGTCTGGCGCCTGACAGTGAGCGGCGCGTCGTACGCCGTCAAGGAGCATCTCTGGGGCGTGGACGAGCGCGCCGTGGCCCGCGGCGCGGCGTTCCAGCGGGCGGCCGACGCCGTCGGCGTGCGCTCGCCGCGCAACGTTCCCACCCCGGGCGGTGGGCTGGTGGGTCACCTGCCGGAGGCTCTGGGCGGCAGCGGCGTCCGCCTCTATGAATGGCAGGAGGGGCCAGCCGCGCGCCCGGACGCGGCGGAAACGCCCCAACGCCTGGGCAAGCTGATGGCGCGCCTGCACGGACTGGCCCTGGAAGCGAAGGACCCGCCGGAGCCCTGGTACGAGACCGTCGACGAGGTGGACTGGGAACACCTGGCCGGCGCCTCAGCGGCGCGCCAACCGTGGCAGGAGCAGCTGGTGGAAGCGCTGCCCGGCCTGCGGAGTCTGGCGGCGCTGGTGACGCCCTCGAAACCGGACGACCGAATCTTGTGCCACCTGGACGTCCAGTGCTCCAACGTGGTGGACACCGATCGCGGCTGGGTCCTGCTGGACTGGGACGACACCGGCGCCGGATGCGCCGATCGGGAGATGGCCATGGCCCTGCTGCGCTGGTTCGCCTCCGACGGCGTCGACGGGGACGCGATCGGCAGGACGATGACCGCCTACCGCGAGGCGGGCGGAACCGCGGTTCTGGATCCTGAGCGCTCGTTCGCCATGCACGCCGCGAGCTGCCTCAACTTCGTCGCCGCACAGGCGCGGCTCGCGCTGGACGACGCCCACGCCGAACATCACGCCGACGCCGAGAAACGCCTCATCAACGTGCTGACGGCCCTGCCGGATCTCGCGACCTACCGCGAGGTGGAGCGCTTCGCGATGTCCTGTGACGGCGGAAAGGGGGGCGCGGCGACATGACCGGCTACTACCAGGGCCGCTTCCGCGACCAGTGGGAGGCGGTAGCGGCGGAGATCTTCGCCGACGAGCTGGGTCAGTCCACGGTGACGCCACGTACGGGCCTGCGCGGCGGCACCGGCTCCGCCGAGCGGATCGCCGCGAAACTCGGCGCCGCGACCGGCCTGCACCTGACAGCGGACCTGGTGCGCCGCCACGATACGGTACACGCGCTCGGCAGCTACCTGCGGACCCACGCCCGGCGCGACCTCTGCGTGCAGTTGCTGCCGGACGACAGGGGCCCGCGGCCCAAGCTCTTCTACGTCCACTCGGCTTCGGGCAACGCGTTCGCGATCTGGGCGCTGCGGAGCCTGCTGCCCGTCCCGCTGTCAGGTGTGCGGGCGGCGGGCCTGTACGGCGAACGCGACATCCCGCGCACCATCGCGGAGTTCGCCGACGTCTACCTCGACGAGGTCCGTGACGCGCAACCCGAGGGCCCGTATCTGCTGTGCGGATTCTCCGGCGGCGGGTTGATCGCGTTCGAGCTGGCCCGCAGGCTGCACGCACAAGGCGCGCACGTCGGGCTCCTGGCGTTGATAGACGCACCCCCTCCGGTGTTCGGATCCGCCGCGGTTCCGGACGAGAGCGCCTTGATGGAGGATCGCCTGCGCGAGCTGTTGCGCCGCGTCGAGGGCCGGGTGCGAGAGCACGCCGATGCCGGTGACCCCGAGGTGGTCGACGTCCTGCGAGCCGGGGACGCTCTCGCCAAGGACATGGGGAGCGACGCGCTGCGCCGACAGCTGACGGTGTACGCCCGGCTGATTCGCGCGTGCGCGGCGTACCGGCCTGCCCGCTATCCCGGGGTGGTGCACTACTTCGCGGCCGAGGCCACACCGGAGCACGTCGAACAGTGGAAACCGTACGCCGGCGCGCTGCACACGTACCGGCTCGACGCTGACCACTACGAGTACGAGATCTTCGCCCATCCGGATTTCCGCGAGGTGTTCGCCGGCCTCACCGGTGACGCGCTGCGACGGGCGGGGACCGGGCGGGACGCCGCTTCCGGAAACGGCGAGCGGTGATGAGGAGCGCCCTCTTACGCCAGCTCAGGAACGCTTACAGGGGCCTGCCCAAACCGGCCAGGCACTTCCTCAGGGAGATCACCACCGGCCGGCCCTTCGTCACGCTGTCCCCCCATCTGCCGATCGCCATCCACGGCGCCTTCCAGCGGATGAGCGAGCGCTCGGAGGACGCGTTCGCGGACGGCGCGTACTACGAGTTCGGTGTCTACCGCGGGTACAGCCTGTGGTTCGCCGAGCAGATCTCCCGCGAGTACGCCGGGGCGAACTTCACATGTCTCGGCTTCGACTCCTTCCGCGGCCTTCCCGCTTCCACGGTGGACGGCTCCGTCTACGACACCGGGGACTTCGCCGCGGGTTACGACGAGGTTGTCGCGAACCTGCACGCGCACGGCGCCGACTTCCAGCGGCTGCGGCTCTTCCAGGGGTTCTACGGCCAGGAGCTGTTTGAGGACCTCGCCCGTGACTACGACTTCCCGCCGGTCGCCATCTGCACGATCGACGTGGACATCTACGAATCCTGCCTCGAGGTGCTGCGCTTCTTGCACGACCGGTTGCGGGTCGGATCGATCATCATTTTCGACGACTACAACGATATGGGAGCCAGTGATGAGCATGGCGAGAGACGTGCGCTTCAGACGTATCGGCTCGCGCATCCGACCTTCTCGCTCCGTCATCTCCGGGATGTCGGTCCCGAGGCCGCGGTATTCGAAGTAACAGCGATCTGAGAGAGGCATTGTGGACACGTCGTACGAGATCCCGTTCGCCGGGCTCGCTTGCGAAACCGGCCCGCTGACCTGGGCTCAGCGTCACATCTGGACCATACAGAACGCTCATCCGCACAACCGTTCACAGTTCCACCTCTGCCACCTCTGGCGCGTTCCTTCCGGCACCGCCGAACGAGACCTGCTGTTCGCCCTGGGGCGACTAGTGGAGCGTCATCAGGCACTGCGCACACGCCTGCCGGGCTCACCCGGCGTTCTCACCCAGGAGGTGCACGGTGATGGCGTGTTCGTCGTCCCGGTACGGGAGGTGGCGACCGCGGAGCAGAGCCAGGACGACCTCTACGAGCTGGCGGAGGAGCTGATAGGCGATGACTTCGTGTGGGACGAGGAGTTTCTGGCGAGATTCGCGATCCTGACCGTCCGCGGGACACCCGTTTGGGTTCTGCTGGTCACGTCGCACCTGATCACGGACGGGCTCGCCTGCGCGATTCTGAAGCGCGAGTTCCTGGCGCTGCTGGACGGGTCGTCCACGCTGCCCGCCCCCACGAGTCAGCCCATCCAGTGGGCGGCCGACGAGCGAAGCCGGCGCGGCGCGGAGACCAGCAGCCGCAGCGCCGCGTACATGCGAGAGGTGCTGCGGAAACACCCGCGCCGGCTGTTCGGCGAGGCCATGCCGCCCGCCGGCGCGAACCGCCCTGCCACGAACGGCGGCTTTCCCGTCGTCCTGGGGCACGGCCCTATGCTGGGCGAACACGTGCGGCGGCTGGCGGCACGCTGGAGAACCTCGGAGACTTCGGTCGCCGTGACGGCGCTGGTGAAAGCGTGCGTCGAGCACACAGGAGCCGACTCGTTCCCGCTGGGAGTGACCTGCTCCAACCGGCAACTGCCCAAGTCCGCCGGATATGTGGGCATGCTTGCCCAGAACAGCCTGATCGGGGTCGATGTCTCTAGCGGCACGCCGGCTCGCATGGCCGACCAGATGCGTAGGTCCCTCCTGGCCGCCTCCGCGCATTCCGTCTTCGACCAGGATGAGTTGGGCGAGGTCCTGGCGGAGGCCGGCGTCGACGACGACTATGTGGGATTCGGCGCCGTAGGGCATTTCGTGAACTACATGCGCCTGGATCCCAGCCCCACGGCGGAGCAACGGGTGCAGTTCCCGTCGATCCGGATCGAGGAGGGCAACCCCGCTGACTACCGGATCCCCAGCTTCGGCGTGGTGTTCACCTCGGTTGCGGACGACCTGGGGGTGCGCATGTTCGCTGACCCCGCCGTCGTACCCCCGGATCTGGCCCGATCCGTCATCCGGTCATGTCTCGAAGCGCTGCAGTCATTCGACTAGGAGGTCACGTGGATGAGGTTGTCATCACCGGCGGGCTTGGCTTCATCGGTTCCCATGTCGCCGACGCCTACCTGTCGGCGGGATACCGGGTTCGGGTGATCGATTCGGCCATCGGGGCGGTGATCGACGGTTCCGACTACGCGTCGAACGCGCGCTACAAGCTGGTACGGGAACCCGTCGAGGACTATCTGGCCGGCGGCGGCACGTTCAACGGCGTGGACCGGGTGATCCATGCCGCCTCGCACGTCGGCCCCGCCGGGATTCTGCCCCGGGCGGGCACGCTCGGATACGACATCGTCGCTAGTTCCAGCGCCGTCGTGGAGGAGTGCCTGGCGGCCGACGTCCCGCTGTGCGTCTTCAGCTCGGCGGAGGTCTACGGCCGCAGCGGGATCTTGGACGAGCGTGACCCCCTCCGGGTACCGACGGCCTACAACGCCAGGATCGAGTACGGGGTCGCCAAGGCCGTGGTCGAGGCGATGACGGTCAACAGCATGGCCCGAGGGCTGCGGGCGGTGGTGATTCGCCCCTTCAACGTCGCGGGGCAGCGGCAGTCGCGCGCGGGGGGCTTCGTGATGCCCACCTTCGTGCAGCAGGCGCTCGCCGGCCGACCCCTGACCGTCTTCGGCGACGGGAAGCAGATACGGGCGTTCACGGCCGCCGACGACCTCACCCACTTCGTCCTCGACTACATGGACGCCGCGATTGACGTCGGCGAGCCGATCGTCAACATCGGCAACCCGGCCAACCGCACGACGATCGGCGGGCTCGCGGAACGGGTGCGCGACCTGCTCGGCAGTGACTCGCCCATCCTGCACACCGACGGACGGAGCCTGCACGGCGACGCCTACGCCGAGGCGGAGTCGTTCGAGAAGATGCCGGCGCTGCACGCGGCGACCACCCTGGGGTGGAAGCCGTCGGTCGGCCTGGACGATCTCATCAGAGCCACGGCGGACTACTACGAGAGCCGCGAGGATGTCAGGGGCCGTCATGCGCCGCTTTGACCGTGTACTGCTGGTCTCCCCGCACGCCGACGACGAGGTGCTCGGCTGCGGCGGGCTCCTCGCCAGGCTGGCCGACGACGGCTGCGAGGTACACGTGCTCTACCTGGCCGTGGACGGCATGAACCACTACGGCCTGACGCAGCCGACGACGTTCGTCCAGCGGACGGCCGAGATCGAGGAGGTGAGCCGGCTGCTCGGGTTCGGCTACGAGATCGCGTACGGGGACCGGCAGCTTACCGAGCGCCTGGACACCGTCGGCCTGCGCGAGCTGGTGGACCTGCTGCAGGAGCGAATGGACCGGTTACGTCCCGACCTCCTGCTGCTGCCCAGCGGCGACGACTACGACCAGGACCACGCGGCCACCTTCCGGGCCGGGTTCGCCGCGGCCCGGCCGATCGGCAGCCAGTTCGGCAAGTGGCTGGTCCCGCACGTGATGGCGTACGAGATGACCAAGCTGCAGTGGGCCGCCGACCCGATGGGCAGAAGCACGGCCTTCGTGGATATCTCCGCCCACCTCGATCGCAAGCTTGAGGCGCTCGCGGCCTACGCGACGCAGGCCAGGCCCAGCCCGCACATCCGCAGCGGAGAGGTGGTCTCCGCGCTCGCGCGCATGCGCGGGGCGGAAATCGGCGTGCACGGTGCCGAGGCCTTCGAGGTGCACAGGACGGTCCTGTAGACCGGCCGGTACCCCGCAACATGTCAGCCAACACGTGGGAGGTTAGCGATGTCCATCTCCGGCGCCGTGGACGCCATCGAGGTACTCAGGCGACACCCGGACGTCGTCGACGCGATTCTGGTGGATGTGGAGATCCACGGCAGGACCGCCTCGATCGCCGCCGTCCACGTCAGCGACTACTGCAGCCCGCAACTGCTGCGCGAGCATGTCCACGAGTCGCTCGACGGGACGGGCGAGGCGATCGACGGGGTCTGGGTGGCCGAGGTGGCTGACCGCCGGGCGCCTGGGGACTGGGAGGCCGACCTGAGGGCGATCCACGAGCACGCGGAAGAGGTGATCTTTGTCGCGCCCCTGGGTCCTCTTGAGGTACAGCTCGCCGCGCTCTGCGCGGAGGTCTTGGGGCTGTCACGCGTCGGCGCCACGGACGACTTCATGGACCTCGGCGGCGATTCGCTGAGCGCCGCCAGGCTGCTGGCCGCCCTCCAGGATCGGTGGGCCGTCACGATCGACGTCTTCGAGCTGCTGGAGGCCTCGACCCTACGCGGGCTCGCGCAGCTCGTGCGCGAGCGGGAAGCCGGGACGGAGCGCGGGTGATCACCCTTCACCGGCGGCTGAGGCAGCTCGGACAGACGCAGGGCGACTCGCCGGCGGTCATCACGGCCGCCCAGGACGGTAGTCGCGAGGAACTGAGCTGGGCCGACCTGTCCGACCGTGTCCTCGCCTTCGCCGGCCGCATGCGCGCGGCGGCCGATCCCGGTACGGTCGTCGCCGTCCCGGCGTACCGCAACCTCGACGGCGTCTGCCAGGTGCTGGCCGCGTTGTGCGCCGGCCTCATCGCCCTCCCCTACGAACCGTCGATACCGTCCGCGGAGCTGGAACGGCAGTTCTCCGCGGTCCGCGACCGCCTAGCCGAGCCGGTGCCCGCGCCCCACCTCCTGCGGCGGGCATCGGGGCTCGCCGCCGACCTGGCGCCCGCCGCGGGCGAGGGAGGGTACGTCCTGCTGACCGGAGGCTCGACCGGCGTGCCGAAACCGGTGCTGAGGGCTGGCATGCCGTTCTTCCACCCGGACAAAGGGCCGTCGTTGCTGCTGCAGACGGCCGGATGGCGGCTCGGGCAGACCCATCTGGTCGTGGGCTCGCTCGCCCACGCGGCGCCGTTCAACCACCTGCTCGAAGGCACACTGAGCGGCAACACGCTGGTGCTGCCCGAGTTCTTCCTCCCCGGCCCGATTCTGGAGCTCATCGAACGGCACCACATCGACTGGATCCAGCTCACTCCCACGCACATGCGGATGCTGGAACCGGCCCTGAACGGACGGCCGGACGCCCTGCGGCGGGTGAGCGGCGTGCTGCACACGGCGGCGCCGTGCCCCGCCGACACCAAACGGGCCTGGATTGAGGCGGTGGGTCCACGGCGGCTCTTCGAGATGTACGCCGCCACCGAGGACATCGGGCAGACACTCTGCCGGGGCGACGAATGGCTGGCCCATCCCGGCACCGTCGGGCGCGGTTTCCTGACCCGGATCAGAATTTACGACGACGAAGGGCGTCTCCTTCCGCCCGGTCAGGTCGGCACCGTACACATGCGCGGCCTTCCTGGGAACCAGTCAGGGCGCGGCACGATCAGGCCGGGCAGGCCGGGCCGCGGAGGATTCCTTACCGTGGGCGACCACGGCTCTCTCGACGAGGACGGGTACCTTTACCTGTCCGGCCGCAGCGATGACCTGACCATCGTCGGCGGCGAGAACGTCTACACGGAACATGTCGCCGCGGTGATCATGTCTCATCCGGGGGTCGCCGACGCCGCCGTGGTGGCGATACCCGACGACGTACTCGGCGCACGCCTGATCGCCCTCGTCGTCCGCGCGGACCATGAGCCGCCGACCGGGAGAGAGGTCCTCGATCACTGCCGCGACCGGCTCGCCAGCCATCAGCTGCCGGGGGAGGTGCGGATGGTCGAGGACCTCGGCCGCCTGCCCAATGGGAAGCTGCCTCGCGAAAAGCTGAGGAGGATCGGTGCGCAACCCATTTGAGAGGCTACCCTCACCGGGGCTGGACCCGCGGTTCGCCGTCGGGGCGACGAGCTGGCCGGACCTGCGGCGGCTACTGGCCGAGCGGCGACGGCTGGCGCGGCTGCTGCCGTTCGGCGGGACCGGGAACGTCACCGCCTACTGCGTCCTTCTGCTGCTCGCGGCCCTGGCCCCGTCGGCCATGGCCCTGCTGACCGGACAGCTGGTCACGGCGACGGCCGCCCCGAGCTCGCCTGGCCAATGGGCGCCGGGCACGTTGTCGCTGCTGGTGGCGATCGCCGTCGTCTATGTCGTGCAGCAGAGCGCCGAGGCCGGGCAGCAGGTCCTCCGGGTCGCCATAGCGCGGCGCATCGACGGCACCGTACGGGCCCGCGTCCGCGAGCTGACCCTGCAACCGAGCGGGCTCTCGCATCTCGAACAACCGGACCTGCAGGACGACCTGAACCGGCTGTGGGACACCGGAGGGATGATCAACCGCACCAGAAGTCCGGGCACCGCCACCGCAGGAATCGTCGTGGCGGGATTTCAGATCCTCGGGGCGCTGGTGGCGACGGCCGTCGTCTTCACCTTCTCGCCCTTGCTGGCGATCGGCCTGCTGGTGGCGACTCTGCTCATCCGTGCGATCAACCGCCGCCAGTGGCACTATCTCACCGATGTCGCCGATGGACGGGCGCGATACCGCCGCCAGGTGAACGAGTGGTCGGAGCTCGCCGCGGGTCCTGCCGCCGCGAAGGAGGTTCGGCTGTTCGGGCTGGGCGCGTGGGCGACCGCGCGCCGCAGGCGATCGGCGCTTGAGTGGGCCGGACCGATCTGGGCGGTGCGGCGCGACATCCTACGCAAACAGGGGACGACGATGGTCCTGTCCGTTGGCGCGGGTTTCGCCGGCCTGGCCGTACCGGGTCTGGCGGCCGCGTCCGGCGGGATCGGTATCGATGACCTGGTCGTCTACTTGGTGGCGGTGTGGGGGATCTTCTCCGCCCGCGACGTCGGGACGGACGGATTCGACATCGAGTACGGGCTGGGCGCCATCCGTGCCCTCGACCGCCTGATCGAAAGGTACGAGCGCCTCGGGGCGGAGTGGGGCGCCCGGCCGAGGCCCACGGCGGTGCTCCCCGGCGGCTGCGGGGACCCGCCTGCCGCCCCGCATATCCACTTCGAGGACGTCCGCTTCACCTATCCGGGAAGCCCACGGCCGACGCTGAACGGTGTGGACCTGACCATCGAGCCGGGCGAGGTCCTGGCAATCGTCGGGTACAACGGTGCCGGCAAGACCACCCTCATCAAGCTGCTCAGCGGCCTCTACCGTCCGTCACGCGGCCGGATCGTCGTGGACGACACAAACCTGGCCGACCTTGACGAAGGCGAGCTGTCCGCCTGGCGGCGGCGCATGACCGTCCTGTTCCAGGACTTCGTCCGCTACCCAGGCAGCATCGCGGACAACATCACCCTGTCCGCGCCCGAGTCGCTCGACCTCGAGTGCGAGGCCGCTGGGCGAGCCGTCGCCGACGCCGCGGGCAGAGCCGGCATGGACGACCTGCTCGCCTCGGCCCCCGAAGGGCTGGAGACCCGGCTGCGAGAGGGAGGAGCCGGCTCGCTCGGTCTGTCAGGCGGGCAATGGCAACGGCTCGCGACCGCCAGAGCGCTGTTCGCCGTGGGGCGTGGCCGGCGGCTGTTGGTGCTGGACGAGCCGACCGCGCACCTGGACGTGCGGGCCGAAGAGGTGTTTTTCGACCAGGTCGTCCGCGAGGTACGCGGCGCGTCGGTGGTGTTGATCTCGCACCGGCTCTCCACGGTCCGCCACGCGGGCCGGATCGCGTTGCTGCGGTCGGGGAGGATCGCCGAAATCGGCACCCACGAGGAACTACTGGACCGGGACGGCGACTACGCCAGGCTTTTCCGCCTGCAGGCTGGCCGGTTTCAGACCGCCCGCGGCGGTAGCTCATGAGGGGCAGGCTCACAATCCTGGCGAAGATGCTCGCCCTGTCGGTTCGCGCCGATCCCAAGGTGGCGTCGCTGGTCGGCGTCCTGGTGGTCTTCGGCGCAGGAGCGCTGGCGCTGACGGCGCTGGCGCAGCGCTGGGTGGTCGACGCGGCCGCGGGCGAGGGCCGCCTCGCCGTCGGGGTCGTGCTCGCCGCGGTCGTGGGCGCCGCCGGACTCGCGGCGATCACTATCTCGACCCATGTCCAGAACAACCTGCGCAACGATCTCAGCGACCGGGTGGAGGTCCTGCTCAACCAGGAGATCCTGACCAGCGCCTCCCGCATACCCACCATCGAGCACCTGGAGCGCCCCAAGTATCTCGATCGGCTGGCGATGTTGCGGGCCGGCGGGGCCAGCGGCACCCGGGCGCTGTCGGTTTCCTGCTGGGTCGCCGTAGAGACGGCGGCGACCCTGTTCGGCCTCGGGCTCACGGTGTTCCTTTTGGCCGACGTACATCCCGCGTTGTCGCTGCTGACCCTGCTGGGAGCCGCGCCACTCGTGCTGGGCGACCGGGGCGACCGGCTGGTCCAGCGAGCCCTGGACGAGACTGCGGAGGCGGCACGGCAAGAGCAGGCGCTGCACGACCTGTGCGCGCTGCCGGGCCCCGGCAAGGAGGTGCGGATCACAGGGAACGGCTGGGAGCTGAGCCGACGTGCCCGGAACCTCTGGGCGTCGGCGACACGACGGGAAGTCGCCGCCCAGGTGCGTGGAGCGGCGTGGCGGTGGGCGGGATGGATCTGTTTCATCGCCGGTCTCGTCGCAGCGCTCGGGATCACGGTGACGATGATCCGTACGGGCAGGGCCACTGCGGGCGACCTCGTCCTGATCATCGTCCTGGCCGGCCGCCTCGGCGAACAGATCGACGCGACGCTCGACGGCGTGAGCCGGCTCTCCGAAGCCGGCCGGGTGGGGCGGCACTATCTATGGCTCCAGGACTACGCGGCGGCACAGACGCGCGACGGGTGCTCGGCCCCGTACCGGCTGCGGGACGGCATCGTGTTCGACGACGTCTCTTTCACCTACGCGGGGACGCGGTCGCCTGCGTTGCGCGAGATCAACCTGCGCCTGCCCGCAGGGTCGGTGGTCGGCTTGGTCGGGGTCAACGGCGCGGGCAAGAGTACCCTGGTCAAGCTGCTCACAGCGATGTACCGGCCCACGTCCGGGTCGATCTTCGTCGACGGCGTCGAGCTCGCCGACATCGACGCCGCTGCGTGGCGGGAGCGGCTCAGCGGAGCCTTCCAGGACTTCGTCACGCCACAGCTTCCCGTGAGCGAGGCGATCGGCATCGGCGACCTGTCCCGGCTGGCGGACCGGCCGGCGGTGCTTGCAGCCGCCGAGAGGGGAGGCGCGGCCGAGCTGATCGACCGGCTTCCTCATGGACTGGACACGCAGCTCGGCCGGGCGTTCGACGGAGAGGAACTGTCGCACGGCCAATGGCAGAAACTCGCCCTCGCCCGTGCGCTGATGCGCCCTTCGCCGCTGGTGCTGGTCCTGGACGAACCCACCGCCGCGCTCGATCCCCAGGCCGAGCACTTTGTGTTCGAACAGTTCGCCGAACAGTGTGCACAGGTGTCCGCCAACGGCGGCATCGTCATTCTCGTCTCGCACCGCTTCTCGACCCTGCATCTGGCCGACCACATCGTGGTGCTCTCTGACGGCCGGGTCACCGAGCAAGGCAGCCATGCCGAGCTGCTCGCCAGCGGCGGGGAGTACGCCACGCTCTACCTCACCCAGGCCAAGGGCTACCAGTGACCACGGGAAGTGCACGGATGCGACGGGAGATCGGCTTCACCGAGGTCTTCAACTTCCGTGACGTTGGAGGCTACCCAACCATGGGCGGCCGATCGGTGCGATGGCGCAGGTTGTTCCGCTCTGACGCGCCGTCCCATCTGAGCGGCGACGATCGTACACGGTTCGGCTCGCTGGGCATTCGCACCGTGGTGGACCTGCGCCGGACGTACGAGATCGAGCGGCAGGGTCGCATGCCGGACCTCGATGGCATCGCCTACCGGCACATCGATCTCGGTCATCGAGAGTGGCAGCACGCTCCGTACCGTCCCGGCGCTGACCCGGCCCGCTATTTCGCCGATCGTTACCTCGACATGGCGGATGAGGGGGCTCATGGTCTGGCCGAGACGATCAGGGTGATTGCCGCGGAGAGCTCAGGGGCCGTCCTCGTCCATTGCGTGACGGGCAAGGACCGTACCGGAGTGGTGTGCGCGCTCGTGCTCGCGCTGCTCGGCGTACCCGATGACGACATCGATGCCGACTACGCCCTGAGCGCGCGGGCCAACGTCAGGTATGCGGCCTGGGCCCGGAGGAACCGGCAGGCCGTCCTGCCGGGATTCTCTTCGCCGCGCGGCTCCATCAGGCTGTTCTTGTCGGGACTGCGCGCCGTTCACGGCACCGTCGACGCCTACCTGATCGGCGCCGGGCTGGACGTCGGTGACGTGGCAGCCCTCAGAGCACACCTGCTCGAATGAAGGAGAAACATGAAGTCTGAGTGGGAACGGTCACTGTCGCGAATCTGGGCGGAGGAGCTAGGCCTGAACGCCGCCGACCCCCACAGCGATTTCTTCGCTGCGGGCGGGACGTCGCTGCAGGCGGTCCGCCTGGCGGGCCGAGTGCGCCGCGAGCTGCGCCGCGACATGGAGATCGACACACTGGTCGAGCATCCGACGCTCGGGGCGCTGACAGCTTTCCTGGCGAGAGGAGACTCCGGGCCTGCCACGCCGAGCCGGCCAGCATAGGCCGGGCCCCGGGCGTTGCGCCGGAGCATCGTGTTCATGTGCCTGCGCGAAACCCCAACGCGGGCCGTGCGTGATGGGCGGGCCCGGGTG
>NZ_SMJZ01000070.1 GCF_004348345.1 Nonomuraea longispora | reverse complement strand
CTCCTCGTCGGACATCGACACGAGCTTGTGCATCAGAGCCGCCTGCGCGGCCGTGCCGCCCTGCTTGACCAGGGTCCGCAGCACGGCCCTCCTGGCCCGCAGGTCGCGCTCCTGACGCTCGACCAGCCGGAGGTGGGCGGTGACGAGGTCGTGCAGGGTGGTCTCGCCGTCGAGCAGCCGGCGCACGCCTTCGAGGCCGGTGCCCAGGTCGCGCAGGGTGCGGACGAGTTCCAGGCGCGCGATGGCGCGGACGTCGTACAGCCGGTGGCCGGCCTCGGTGACGTGTGTGGGATCGATGACGCCGGCGTCGGAGTAGTAGCGGATGGCGCTGACGCTCAGCCCGGTCCTCCTGGCCACGTCCCCGATGGGGTACAGCTCGTTGTCGTCCATGCCGCCACTATGGGATGTCAAGCGGCTTGAGGTGCAAGCCCGAGCCCTGCTCCGGGGTGGGCGAAATCCGCTTGCCGTGCCGCCCGGCATGCACGATCGTGAGCCGATGACCACCTGTACGGGATGCGGAGCCGCCGGCGACGAATGCGAGGAGCTGTTCCACCGGCTGCTGGTCCTCGACTTCTCGAGACAGGCACCGTGGTCGCCGCTGCACGCGGTGTCGGTGAGCTGCTACTTCTTCCAGCACCCCGAACGCGCGGTCGACGGTGGCCCGGCCTTCTACTGGTCCCTGTTGCACATGTACCTGCGTGACGGCGTCGAGGCGGTGCGCCGCGGAACCGAGCGGGCCCGGCACCTCAACTCGCACCGGTACGGCGGCCGTAAACCCACCCTCGACGACTTTCCTGGAGCGCCGCCGTTCCCCGAAGCCGGCCCTCCGCCGACCGCCTACGCCGTCACCATCGTGGACGTCGCGGTGGACGGCACCTTCCCCGCCGAGGGCTTCGAGGAACGCGAACAGGCCTGGGCCGGGGCCGCCATCACCGCATGGAGCGACAGGATCCTCCCCAGAAGGTGACAGGCACCGGGGCAGAAGCCCCGCGGCTACCCTCCCCCTATGTCATCTCGGCGCATGTCCGCAGCGGTGGGTTTGCTGCTGCTCACCACCGGTTGTTCGCTCTTCGGCGGGGACGGCGAGGACGTCCCCGAGATCAGGCGGGAGCAGACGTTCGCCTCGGCCGCCCCACGGCGGGTCGCCGACGCGGGCCCGGCCCCCGGCATCATGCGGGAGGCCTGGCGCATCAGAGGGCTCGGGCAGGAGGAGCAGGCCCGCTACATCCGGCTGGAGGGCGGCCAGCTCTTCATCGTCGGCGCCGACGGCTTCGACGTCCACGACGCCGGCACCGGCCGCAAGAGGTGGCACTACCGCGAGCCCGGCCGCGAGCTGAGCGGGTTCGCCGTCAACAAGGACAACCTGGTCATCGCCTCACGGTCCCAGCAGGGGCACCATCTGACCGGGCTCGCGGCGGGCACCGGCCGGCTGCGGTGGGAACGCGGCGGCGACGAGGGCACGCCGTTCATCCGCGGGCACGGCAATGGTCTCGCCATGGGTGAGGGGGTCGTACCGCTCCTGGTCAGAGGGGAGCCGACCTCCGGCGACGAGGAGGAGCAGCCGGACGAGTTCCTCGCCATCGACGCCGCCACGGGCGAGGAACGCTGGCGCCGCCCGCACCACGGGCCCGGCTGCGAGACCGGCACCCGGTCGGCCGCCACCGACACCGACGGCAGCGTCCTGGTGTTCTCGGAGTCCTGCGGGGACGACCATTACGTGTACGCCTTCAACCCCTCCGACGGCAAGCCGCTCTGGTCGCGCACCGGCACGTCCGAGGACTCCCTCGTGGGAATCTCCGTACGCTCCGGCGCCACCCTGATCGAGCTCGACGAGCACACGCGCACCTTGGTCGGCCGCGACGACCGCGAGATCGCCCGCCTGAACGGCACCGGCGAATGCCTTTCTCCCTGCTCGCTGCTGCGCGTGGGAGACGACCTGGGGCTGCGGCACTTCGACGAGTCGCGCAACGTGGTCATGTCGCTGATCGACGTGTCCAACGGCAAGGTGCGCACACTGACCACGCCGCACGACATCACGTCCGTCACGGCCGGCGGGCGATGGTACGGCGTCAGCTCCGGCCTCGCAGGCACCCTGCTACCCGCCGGCCTGAACATCGTCGACATGGCAACGCAGCAGCTCACCACGGTGCCCGTGCCCCTCAACCTCGAGTCGCAGGGCGGCTCGCTGCGCTGGCTCGGGGTCGCCGGCGATCACCTGCTGGTGGACACGTCCGAGGGGGACGACCTCATCGCCTACGCCTCCACCCCCGCGCGGGGCCCGCTGGAGCTGGGCGGCGTGGCAAAGGACGACTGGCCGGACGCGTGCGACCTGCTGAAGGACGTGCCGGGCAAGACGATCGCGCGCACGCCCATGGTGGAGGGACCCGTCAAGATCGGCGAGCAGGAGCTCGCCAGGAGCCGGTGCCACGTCGACTACTCCGATGACGGGGACTCCGGGCAGGCCATCGCCGAGGTGGAGTGGGTGTCGGCGAGCCCCGCCGAGGCCGACGGCCTCGTTGACGGTGAGCCGGGCCTCTACGGCGCCGACGAAGTCCAGAAGACGGGGGAAAGCTCCGTCCGCGTACGCAAGGGCCGCTTCGTCGTCGAGGTGCAGTCGAGGCTGAGCGAGGATCTCCAGCCGATCGTCGCGGGGGTGCTCGCGTCGCTGGGCTGAGGATCAGCCGGTACGGCTGAGGCTGAACGTCGTCGTCTCGCCGGAGGTCTCCCGGGTGGCGACCCAGCCGTCGCCCGCGCCGGCGTACTCACCGGTGGGCACGGTGTCGAGAGGACCCTTGGCGAGGTCGTAGACGCGAACGTAGCACCTGTCGCGGGAGCAGTCGTCGGGGTGGACGAGCAGCCGGTTCCCCACCATCGTGGCGTGGATCTCGCCCCAGAGCTGCAGCGGCACGCCGTCGCTCCAGCGGGCCTCGCCCGAGGACAGGTCGTAGAGGGTGAGCGTCTTCTTCCCGTCGGCCTGCTCCTCGACCAGCGCCGTCCTCGCGTCGCCGGCCACGATCGTGCCCGGTTTTTCGCCCGTCCACCTGACCCGGCCCTTCTCCAGGTCGAAGACCAGCGGGTGGCCGCGCTCGTCGACGCCGAAGAGGCCGCGGCCGTCGGCCGCGACGTCGGGCAGGGCGGACCTGCACCCGCGGTCCTGCTCGGCGTCGGCCAGCCTGATGCGTTTCTTCCACTTCTTCGCGCCGGTGCTCGCGTTCAGCGCGACCATGTCCAGCCGGCACATCTCCTTGAATGTCCTGACCTGGCCCGACCTGCTGCTCATGATCACGAGCCCGCCGGCGAGGTAGGTGGGTCCTGAGACCCGCTTCTGGCCACGGGGGTAGAGCAGCTCACCGCCGAAACGTTCCTTCTCCACGCGGACGCCGAGCCGCCCGCCGGACGCGGCGTCGAGGGTCATGAGCCAGTGTTTGCCCCGGTAGCCCTTCGGCCGGGTGGTCATGGTGAGCACGTCGCCTGACCTGCCGGTCACGGTGGCGACGTGCTCGGCGGAGATCGTCCAGCGGACCTGGCCGGTGCGCGGGTCTCTGGCGCTGAGCCTGCAGTCGTCGTGGCGCTCGGTCTGCTCCCCACGGCAGACCGGGGTGTAGACCATCCCGCCGACCACCGACTCGTAGGGCGAGGAGGTGGCCTTCCACAACGTCCTGCCGTTCGCGGGGTCGATGCCCATGACGACCTTGGGCGGCGGCCAGGACTGTTTCCCGCCTTTCCGGTGGACGGCGATCACCACGCCGTCGGCGACCGAGATCTCCGGCTCCTCGCGGAAGGTGCGTTTCCAGGCCTGCTTGCCCTTGTCCGTGATGCCACGCAGTTGTTCGCCGGCGGTCACCATGAACCGGCCGCCCGCGCTGAAGAGCTGGGCATCCCGCCAATGGGTGTCCCCGTCGTCCTTCATCCCGATCGACCAGGCCGTCTCGGCGGCGGCCGGGCGCGTGGGCGACGGGGACGGGGTGCCGGCGACGATCGTGCGGACGGGCGCGCTGGGCGCGGTCTCCGCGGGCGTGCCGCCGCCGCTGCAGCCGGTCACCACCAGCGCGAGCATCCCGTACGCCAGTCCCCGATGTGGTCGTCGGTGCACCGTGCCTCCCCCGGAAATTTCGCACACCATATCGCCGGGGGTCAGAAGGGGGTCCTGACAGCTTGCAGGGTGCGTGCCGGGCGGGCGTCACCGCCGCAGGACGGCGTCGTCGCGCGCGCGGTAGGAGCTCGGCGGCGCCCCGAGCAGGCGGAGAAACGACCTGCGCATGGTCTCGGCCGTGAGGAATCCGTGGCGGCGCGCGATCACCTCCAGCGGTGCGTTGCCCTGCTCGATCGCCGTCCGCGCCGCCTCGACCCGCGCGCGCTCCACGAACCGTTCCGGGCTCATGCCGACCTCGCGGGAGAAGCGGCGGCTGAAGTGCCGCACGCTCATCGACAGGCGGTCCGCCATGGCGGGCACGGTGAAGTCGCCTTCCGGGCGCACGGTGACCACCCGTCCTGGAGCGGGACGCCGTCGAGTTTCATGGGCCCGGCGGATGGCGGCGACCCGGTCCTCGAACGGTCCTCGCGAAAAGTGTGTACGCCGCCGCGGTGCGGGCAGCAGCAGAGGCCTGGGACGATCTTCGATGGGGAGATCTCAAACCGGACGAACTCGATCCGTTATGACGTTGAAACTTAGGGTGTGACTAATCTCTCAATAGTTTTCGCCCCCCAGCGCGCTGATCAAGCGGTATAAGCAACGGCGCCGGCGCTCGGGCACGCGTCGGCGCGGCTCCCGCATGCACCACCCCGAGGCACGTGTTCCCTGGTCAGTTTCGATGATGGCGGCGCCGTCGGCCGCACCATTTCCATGCCGCCTACCAGGCAAAACGGGAAAGCCAACAGACGTACCCCGGAACCTGGAGCTCAAACTGGGGGGTGTTTGCGGCCCGGTAATCCGTGTTACCGCTTCGCGTAAATTCGGAGTCCATGTCGTCAGCACACCCACGACCGCAAGCGGATTCTCCGTCCTCCACGGAGGAACTAGGACCACCCCGCCTCGAGGACGGCCGGGAGTTGTGGCGCATCACCCGTGATTCCAAGATCCTTGACCTCAATTCCCCCTACAGCTACGTCCTCTGGTGCCGCGACTTCGCGGACACCTCGGTCGTGGCGCGCGGCGAGAACGGCGTGCGCGGCTTCATCACCGGGTTCACCCGCCCACGGGAGCCGGAGACGCTCTTCGTGTGGCAGGTCGCGGTGGGCGAGGAGTGGCGAGGCCGCTCCCTGGCCAGCCGCATGCTCGGCTACCTGGCCGGCACCGGATGCCGGTTCATGGAGGCCACCGTCACGCCCGACAACATCGCGTCGGACCGGTTGTTCACCGCGTTCGCCCGCGAACAAGGGGCGGATCTGGAACGGCGGCCGCTCCTCGGCGAGGAGTTGTTCCCCCAGGACCACCAGGCAGAGGTGCTCTATCGAATCGGGCCCCTCGATCAGCAAGCCCCCATAGGAGACAGCTGAAATATGGACGTTTTCGAAAGCACCGAGTCAGAGGTTCGCAGCTACTGCCGGGGCTGGCCCGCCACGTTCAGCACGGCCACGGGAAGCCACCTGTACGACGAGGAGGGGCAACCGTACCTCGACTTCTTCGCAGGCGCCGGCACTCTGAACTACGGGCACAACAACCCGCACCTGAAGGAGGATCTCCTCCAGTACCTGAGCGGCGACAACATCATCCACAGCCTGGACATGTACACCGTCGCCAAACGGGAGTTCCTGGAGACGTTCCGTGACGTGATCCTGAAACCGCGCGGCCTGGACTACCGCGTGCAGTTCCCCGGGCCGGGCGGCGCCAACGCCGTCGAGGCGGCGCTGAAGCTGGCCAGGAAGTACACCGGCCGCAACACCATCGTGAGCTTCACCAACGCCTTCCACGGCATGTCGCTCGGGGCGCTCGCGGTGACGGGCAACTCGATGAAGCGCAAGAGCGCGGGCATCCCCCTGCAGACCCTCGTGATGCCGTTCGACAACTACCTCGACGGCCAGACGCCCGACTTCCTGCTGTTCGAGCGGCTGCTCGCCGACAACGGCAGCGGGCTGGACACCCCGGCCGCGGTCATCGTCGAGACCGTGCAGGGGGAGGGCGGCCTCAACGCGGCCAGCCCCGAATGGCTGCGCGGTCTCGCCGAACTGTGCAAGCAGCACGAGATCCTGCTCATCGTGGACGACATCCAGATGGGATGCGGGCGCACCGGGCCGTTCTTCAGCTTCGAGCAGGCCGGGATCAAGCCCGACATCGTCTGCCTGTCGAAGTCCCTGAGCGGCTACGGGCTCCCGTTCGCCGTCACCCTGCTCAAGCCCGAGCTGGACGTGTGGGAGCCCGGCGAGCACAACGGAACGTTCCGAGGCCCGAACCCGGCCTTCGTCACCGCGACCGCCGCGATGAAGCACTTCTGGGCCGACGAGGGCATGGAGAAGGAGACCATCGCCAAGAGCGAGCAGGTGCAGGAGGCCCTTGACCGGGTCGCCGCCGCCCACCCCGAGGGTGTGAGCGGCACCAAGGGCCGCGGGCTGGCGCAGGGCATCGCCTTCACCGAGCCCGCGCACGCCTCCGCGGTCTGCGCGGCGGCCTTCGAGCGCAACCTCCTGCTAGAGACCTCTGGGCCGGAGAGCGAGGTGGTCAAGCTGCTGCCGCCGCTCACCGCGACCCCCGACGAACTCGCCGAAGGGCTGGACATCATCGCCGACTCGGTGAAAGCCGTCCTGGTCTGACATCCGCAATCGGCCGAAAGGAGAAAATATGATCGTTCGCTCGCTGAAAGACATCACCGGGACAGAACGCGATGTGGAGGCGCCGACCTGGCGCAGCAAGCGGCTGGTGCTGGCTCGGGAGAAAGTCGGCTTCTCGCTGCACGAGACCGTTCTGTACGCCGGCACCGAGACCACGATGTGGTACGCGAACCACATCGAAGCCGTCTTCTGCGTCGAGGGCGAGGGCGAACTCACCAACGAGGAGACCGGTGAGAAGCACCGGATCGAGCCGGGCACCATGTACCTCCTCAACGGTCACGAACGTCACACCCTCCGCGCGCACACGGACGTACGCACCGTCTGCGTCTTCAATCCGCCCTGCACCGGCAGGGAAGTGCACGACGAGAACGGCGTCTACCCACTGATCAAGGAGGAAGCATGACCGTTGCAGAAGGACTCAAGCCGACCCAGCGCGACCCGTACCCCACCCGGAGCGCCAAGGAGCCCGCCCTGCTGTACCGGCAGGACCCCGTGGTGTACGGAGCACCGGACGACGGCCCCATCGACGCCGAGACGCTGAACTCCTACGCGGAGAACGGCTTCCTCTCCGTCGACCAGCTGCTCGAACCCGACGAGGTCGAGCTCTACCGTGGCGAGTTGCGCCGGCTGTCGGAGGATCAGAAGATCCTTTCGGACGAGCGTACGATCACTGAGCCCGGGTCGAACGAGATCCGGTCGATCTTCGAGGTGCACAAGATCAGCCAGGTCTTCGCCGACCTGGTGGCCAACCCGCGCGTCGTGGGCCGCGCCCGGCAGATCCTCGGCTCCGACGTGTACGTGCACCAGAGCCGGGTCAACTTCAAGCCCGGGTTCAACGGCAAGGACTTCTACTGGCACTCCGACTTCGAGACCTGGCATGCCGAGGACGGGATGCCCAGGATGCGCGCGGTGAGCATCTCCATCGCGCTGACGGAGAACTTCCTGCACAACGGCGCGCTGATGATCATGCCGGGCTCGCACAAGAGCTTCGTGTCCTGCGTCGGACAGACCCCCGACGACCACTACAAGGCGTCGCTGCAGCAGCAGGAGATCGGCACCCCCGACCCCGGCAGCCTGTCCGTCCTCGCCGACAAGCACGGCATCGAGGTCTTCACCGGGAAGGCCGGCTCGGCGACCATGTTCGACTGCAACTGCATGCACGGGTCCAACAGCAACATCACGCCGTTCCCCCGCTCGAACATCTTCGTCGTGTTCAACAGCGTCGAGAACACATGCGTGGAGCCGTACGCGGCCAGTTCGCGCCGGCCGGACTTCATCGCGGCGCGCGACTTCACGCCCGTCGGCTGAGTTCCGCGCTCTGAACCGGCCTCAGCAGGACGCCCAGGCCCGGCCTATGTGCCGGCCTGGGCGTCCTGCGTCGAGCGGGGTTCACGAGTCAGGTGCCCGACCTGATCGGCACGACGTTGCCCGGCGTGCCCTCACGCGGCAGCGCGAACCAGGTCGCCTTGCCCACGAGGTCGGGATGGGTGATGTAGCGCTGCGGGTGGCAGCCGTAGAAGCCGTCGGAGAGCCTCGCCACGATCCGCAGCCCCCTGCCGTGCTCGGCCGACATATCGTCCGGTGACGGAGCGGGCAGCAGCGGGCTGCTGTCCACGACCACGAACATGATCTCTCTCGCGTCCACGTGCAGCGCGAGCTCGTACGGGCCGTCGCCGTACAGGAACGCATTGGTGATCAGTTCGCTCACCATGAGGACGGCGTCGTCGATCAGATCGTCGGAAAGGTTCAGCGAGGTCAGTTCATCGCGAACGACCGAGCGCGACCGGCCGACCGTGCGAACGTCCGCGACCAGCGGCCACGCGTACTGCATCCGGCTCCGGCGAGCTGATCGCAGCAAGGTCATGGCGTCTGTCTCCGATGGGACCGGGCTGTCGGAACACGTTTCGCTCGACACGAGTGCCTGCCTAGGGTGGACGTACGGCGCCGTCGAAACGTGTACGCAGGAGAAGGCCGTTCGGGTCGAATCTTCGGCGAGAAATCAGAATTCTTTTTCCGCGCGTCCGGAAACGGTACGCGCGGCGCGGGGTACGGACTGTGCCATGAGCAGTCCAGACGAGAACGCACCTAAGACCGACACCGAACCGCGCCTCGACGCCGCCAAGCGGCCCGCCAGGCGCGCGGCGCGGCCTGAGGAGCCCAAGCCCGCCGGCCGGAAGGCACTTGAGCAGGCACTTCTCGAAGCGGGCAAGGAGTTGAAGGACCTCACCTGATTCCGTCGCCTACAACAAGGACCACAGAGAGGCAGGTGTGAGGGGGACGTCCGTGATCCTGCCGGCGATCTCCGGCAGGGCGGCGGCGACCGCGTTGGCGATGGCGGCGGGCGGGCCGATGGTGCCCGACTCGCCCACGCCCTTCATGCCGCCGGGTGTGAGCGGCGACGGCGTCTGCGTCATCACGACCTCGATGTCCGGCACCTCGCGCGTGGTCGGCAGCAGGTAGTCGGTGACCGGCTGACCGTCCTCGGAGTAGACGATCTCCTCGGTCAGCGCCATGCCGATGCCCTGCACCACGCCGCCCCTGATCTGCCCCTCCACCAGGGTGGGGTTGACCAGCACGCCGGAGTCGTTGACCACCCAGTAGCCTTCCAGCTCGACCTTGCCGGTCTCGGGGTCGACGGCCACCGCCGCGGCGTGCGCGCCGTAGGCGAACGTGTACGCCTTCGGGTCGTAGCTGACCCGCTCCTCAAGCCCGGGGGTGAGGCCGTCCGGCAGGTCCCAGCCGCGCCACGCGGCCGTGGCCACCTCACGCAGCGTCACCGACGACCGCGGGTCGCCCTTCACGCGCACCGCCTCACCGGCGACCTCCAGGTCGTCCGGCGCCGCCTCCAGCAGGTGGGCCGCGATGGCGACGAGCTTGTCACGCAGCCGGGCGGCGGCCTGGGTGAGCGCCCCGCCGCCGACCGCCAGCGACCGGCTCCCGATCGACCCGATCGACGAGTACGGGGTCGCCGCCGTGTCGCCCAGCACCACCCGCACCCGGTCGATGGGCACGCCCATCCGGTCGGCCGCGACCTGGGCCAGCGCCGTCTCGATGCCCTGCCCCATCGAGACCACGCCCGACGACACGACGACGGACGCGTCCTGTTCCATGCGCAGGATCGCCGTCTCGTAGCCGCCCGCCTGGATGCCGCTCGCCTTCAGGTCCATCGAGGGCCCCATGCCGGTGGTCTCGACGTGGCAGGAGTAGCCGATGCCGCGCCGCCTCCCGTCGTCCTTCGCGACGGGTCTGACCAGGTGGCGCAGGGTCGTCAGGGCCTGTGGGTAGTCGCCGGAGTCGTACGCCTGGTGGACCCGCGACGTGTACGGCAGTTCCTCCGGCCGCACCATGTTGCGCAGCCGCAGCTCGACCGGGTCGGCGCCCAGCCTGCGCGCCGCCTCGTCGATCAGCCGTTCCCTGGTCAGGGTGCCCTCCGGCTGGCCGAATCCGCGGTAGGAGCCGGTCGGCGTGGTGTTGGTGACGACGCCGCGCACGCGTACGGCGACCCGGTCGAACCGGTACGGGCCCGGCATCGTCGTGGCCGTCACCGCGAACGTCGAGGCGCCGACGTTCGACGGGTGGGCGCCGATGTCGCCGAGCACGTCGACGTACAGGGCCACGAACCGGCCGTCGCCGTCGAGCGCCAGCCGCCCCCGGTGCACGGCCGCCCGCGCGGCCAGCGTGGCGAGCAGCCGGTCGCCCGGTTCCTCCGACCAGCTCACGGGGCGGCCCAGGCGCATCGCGGCCAGGCAGACGATCGCCTCGTCGGGGTAGACGTGCTCCTTGCCGCCGAACCCGCCGCCCGTGTCGCCGCTGACGACCCGCACCCGGTCGTGGGTGAGCCCGAAGGCGTCCGCCAGGTGCTCGCGCACGTGGTGCGGGGCCTGGGAGGAGGTGTGCACGATCAGTTCGTCGTCGGCGTACGCGGCGACCACGCCGCGCGGTTCGAGCGCGTACGGCGAGACGCGGCCCATCCTGAACGTCATCTCGACGACGTGCTCGGCCTGCTCGACGGCCGTGGCGCAGTCGTCGTCGCCGAGCGTGAAGTCGGTGAACAGGTTGGTGCCCCAGTCGGGGTAGAGGAGGGGGGCCGACTGCTCCAAGGCATGTTCGATGCCCGCCGTCGCGGGCAGTTCGTCCAGTTCCAGGTCGACGAGGTCGGCGGCGTCCCTGGCGGCTTCGGGGGTGCGGGCGACGACGACGGCGAGGGGTTGTCCCGTGTACCTGATCGTGTCGTCCAGCGCCCGGTAGGACAGCAGGCGCTGGCCGGGCGACAGGCTCACGCAGGGCAGGCGCAGGTCTGGGGCGTCGGCGGGGGTGATGACGTCGAGCACGTCGTCGGCGGCCCAGGCACCCTTGGCGTCGCAACCGAGCAGCCTGCCGTGGGCGATGGGGCTGCGGATGACGTGGGCGTGGACCATGCCGGGCAGACGGACCGCGCCGACGTATTTGCCTTTCCCCGTGAGCAGTCTGGCGTCTTCCCGTCGCGGCCTCCTGGCGCCGACATACGCGTCTCCCATGCCCCCGATTGTGAGCGCCGGCCACGGAGCGGTCTATAGCATCCGCGAGAAGGAGCACGTCAGCGGGGGTATCGATGCAAACGTTCCTGCCTTATCCGGATTTCGCCGCATCGGCGGTGGTCCTCGACCCGCTCCGGCTCGGCAAGCAGCGGGTGGAGGCGCTCCAGGTGCTGCGCGCCCTCACCGTCCCCGGCTACGGCTGGCGCCACCACCCCGTCGTGAAGATGTGGGCCGGGTACGAGGAGGCGCTCGTCAGGTACGGCCTGGAGGTGTGCGCACGCTGGTGCTCCCTCGGACGGGCCGACACCTGCGCGGCCACCATCACGAGCGACCTGGCCAGGACGCGCGGCCTGACGGCGGTGCGCGGGCAGGACGAGCTCGGCGCGGCCGGCGAGCTGCCGCCCTGGCTCGGCGAGCCGTCGCTGCACCTCAGCCACCGCTCCGCGCTGCTGCGCAAGGATCCGGGCTTCTACCGGCCCGTCTTCGGCGACGAGCCCGACGACCTCGACTACGTCTGGCCGCGCTCGGACCGGCTGCCGCCCTGACTGCCGACGAGAGCGCCCGCCAGGAGGTCTTGTGGTAGACGCGGAAGTCGCACGGGACTGCTGCAGGACGTCAGGGTGGCAGCGCGGCGACGCCCTGCTCTCCCCCGCGATCACCCGCCGGCTGATCGGCGAGCGCCCAGCTCGTGGTGTTCGCCTACGAGTCGGGGTTGGTGACGCCCCGGAGGAACGTTCCCGACTGAACACCGGAGCGTGTTCGGCTGAGTACACTCAGGCACGTCCAACCGGTCGAGAGCCATGGGCGGCGGCCCTCGGCCCCGTCCCTTCGGAGTCACGTGAGCGATGTGCCGCCCTCCCACCGGGGCAAACGATCGCACCGCCGGCGTCGCCGGCCATGGCTGCGCTGGGCGCTGGCCGTCACCATGGCCGTCGTCCTGCTGGTCGGCGGTCTGGTCGTGGGCGTCTGGGCCAAGCTGACCGGCAACGTCAAGCACGTCGACGTGACCGCCGACGACCTCGGCTCCGCCCGGCCGGCCAGGATGTCCGGCACCGCGCTCAACGTCCTGGTCGTCGGCTCCGACCAACGCGACGGCGCCAACGCGAAATACGGGCGCCTCGTGGGCGAGCGCACCGACACCATCATGCTGGTGCACGTGTCGTCCCGGCGCGACCACGCGATGGTCGTCAGCTTCCCGCGCGACTCGCTCGTGCAGCTGCCCGCCTGCCGGGCGACCGGTGGCCTGCCGGGGCAGCGGCCGCACCTCGGCATGATCAACGAGTCGTTCAACTCCGGCGGCATCGGCTGCACCTGGAAGACGATCGAGACGCTCACCGGCATCCACATCGACCACTTCGTCAAGATCGACTTCTCGGGCTTCAAGAGCCTGGTCGACGCCGTCGGCGGCGTGGAGGTCTGCCTGCCCGAGCCGGTACGCGACAAGAAGGCCCTCCTGCGGCTGCCCGCCGGCCGGCAGGCGCTCAACGGCGAGCAGGCCCTCGGTTACGTGCGCGCCCGCTACAGCATGGGCGACGGCTCCGACATCGGGCGGATCCAGCGGCAGCAGATGTTCGTCGCCTCGATGGTCAAGAAGGTGATGAGCGGTGAGACGCTGACCGACCCGGCCAGGTTGTGGGCCGTGCTCGACGCCGGCACCAAGGCGGTGACGACGGACCCCGGCCTGACGCCGTCCGTCATGAAGGATCTCGCGCTCAGCCTGCGAGGGCTGGACGCCGGACGCATCCGTTTCGTCACCACCCCGTGGCACTACTCCCTCACCCAGCCCGGCCGGGTCGAATGGGTGCAGCCGCAGGCCGACCGGCTGTTCCAGGTCGTGGCGAAGGACGAAAGCGTCGAGGGCGTCAAGGGCGGGCAGGCCAAGGTGGCCCGGTCGAAGGTGCAGGTGGAGCTCCGCAACGGCACCTGGCGCAGCGGGCTGGCCAAGGAGGTGGCCGCCGCCCTTGAGCAGCGCGGCTACCACATCTCCAAGGTCGGCGACACGGCCCGCAAACCGCAGGCGAAGACCACCATCCTCTACGGCCCGAACGGCGGGACCCGCGTACCGACCCTCTCCCGCGACCTCGTGACGGCCACCCCCAGGCACGTGCCGGCGGCCAGGACCAACCGGCTGGTGCTGGTGATCGGCGACGACTGGAAGGGCGTGAAACCCCTGCGCGGCGACGACCACGAGAGCATCAAGGGCTTCGACGCCACCCACGACTCCTGCGCCGCCTGACCACCGCGGCCGGCGCGAGCGGGGATCAGGTGACGATGGCGGAGATGGCGGCGAGGGCCTCGACGACCTGGTGGGCGTCGGGGGTGGCCGACGGGTCGAGCAGCCACTGGAGCATCAACCCGTCCGCGATCGCCACCACCACCGACACGAAAACCTCGGGGTCCATCGGCAGCTCGACCCCCAGCTCGGCGGCGGCCCTGCGCATCATGCCGGCCCCGGCGGTGCGGGCCCGCGCGTAGGCCTGGGCCAGTTTGTCCCGCAGCACGGGCGCGCGCAGCGCCGCCGGGTAACCCTCGACGAGGAGCACGAGCTGCGGCCTGAGCTCCCCGAAGACGTCGATCAACTCCCTCATGGCGCGTTCGAGCATCTCGCGGCCGGTGCCGAGGTCCGCGCCGAACAGGGACCTCTCGACCCGCTGCGTCCACTGCTCGAAGATCTCGGCGATGGCCTCGTTGAGCAGCGCGTCCTTGCCGCCGAAGTGGTAGCCGATGGAGGCCAGGTTGGTGCCTGACGCGGCGACCAGGTCTCGTGCGGTCGTGCGGGCGTAGCCCTTCTCCTGCAGGCAGCTCACGGCTCCCGCCAGCAGTCTTTCCCGGTATCCACCGGCCTCTGTTCGCGCCACGTCGTTCATGGTATCGGTATATACAAGCGTATATGACGTACGTATATCCACATGGAGGCAGTCGATGATCCCACCGGGACCGAAACTCCCCGCGCTGGTGCAGACCGCGCGTTTCATGGCCGCGGCGCCGGGCGCGTTCGAGGCCTACCACCGCAGGTACGGCCCGATCTTCACCGTCCGGTACGCCGGCTTCCCCCCGGAGGTCTACGTGACGACCGCGGAGCTGGCCGAGCAGGTCTACCGGACCGACCAGGACGGCGGGCAGGCCGGCGCCGCGCGGCGCGACTTCCTCCAGCACCTGGTCGGCGCGCACTCCGTGCTCACGCTCGACGGCGAATCGTGGTGGCGGCACCGCAAGACGCTCAACCCGCCGCTGCGCGCCAAGCAGGTCGCCGGCTACCACGACGAGATCGCCGCGATCGCGGCGGAGAAGATCGCGACGTGGCCGCTCGGCAGGCCCTTCGCGTTGCGCGACCGCATGCAGGAGATCACGCTGGAGATCATCATCCGGCTGGTCTTCGGGATCAGCGACACCGGGCGCGTCAGCAGGCTGCGGGCGCTGCTGCCCGCGCTGATCAGAACCGGCGGTTCCATGCAGGTGGCGATGCTGCCCGACCGGCTGCGCGGCCCCGCCGCACGGGTGCCGATCACGCCGTACGCGAAATTTCTGCGGCTGCGCACCGCCGTGGACACGATCCTGTTCGACGAGATCCGCCGCAGGCGTGGCACGACCGGCGGCACCGACGTGCTCGGCCGGCTGCTCGGCACCGGGCTGGACGACCAGGAGATCCGCGACGAGCTGATCACCCTGCTGATCGCCGGCCACGAGACGACGGCGACGGGCCTGGCCTGGGCGTTCGAGCGGATGTTGCGGATGCCCGAGGTGCTGGAACGCCTGCCGGACGACGATCCCTACCTCGACGCGGTGGTCAAGGAGGTGCTGCGCGTCCGGCCCGTCGTCTATGAGGCGCCGCGGCTGCTCGGCTCACCGCTCCGGCTGGGCGGCTACGAGATCCCGGCCGGATGGTACGCGGGACCGTACATCCCGCTCGTGCACCGTGATCCCGCCGCCTTCGCCGAACCCGGGGAGTTTCGCCCGGAGCGGTTCCTGGCGGGGCACCAGAACAGGGGCTGGATGCCCTTCGGCGGCGGGCGGCGCTTCTGCGTCGGAGCGCAGCTGGCGCTCCTGGAGATGCGCGTCATCATCCGGGAGGTGCTGTGCCGCCTGGAACTCACGGCGCCCGATCAGGCGCCGGAGGCCAGGCGGCTGGCGAACGTGACGCTCGCGCCCGCGAGGCTGACTCGCGTCATCGCCCGCGCTCGGACTCCTGCTCGGACTGAGTAGGAGAGTCCTCGCGTCGCGGGTCGGCGCCCAGCTCCTGGCGGAGCCGGTCGTAGTCGATGTGATGGTTGGTGTACTTCAGCTGGCGAGCAACCTTCGTCTGCTTCGCCTTGGCTCTTCCTCGGCCCATGGCTACTCCCCTCGTCCCCGCTGTCATGCTATCCAACAACGTTACGACTTGAAGAATTATGCAACTGAACTCGATTAGTCTGGCAACATGCACGTGGAGGTCTATCAGGCCAAGGCCGACTTCTTCCGAACGCTCGGCCACCCCGCTCGCATCCGAGTGTTGGAGCTGCTCCAGGAAGGGCCACTTCCCGTCAGGGACCTGCTGGCCCAGATCGACATCGAGGCTTCGAGCCTCTCACAACAGCTCGCGGTCCTGCGCCGGGCAGGGATCGTGAGCGCCATCCGCGAAGGCAGCACGGTGGTCTACACGCTGGCCACTCCAGAGCTCGCCAACCTGCTCGGCACCGCCCGGCGCATCCTCACCGACATGCTGGCCGACCAGGGCGAGCTCCTCGCGGAGCTGAGAGCCGAGGTCACCTAGCCGGCGCATCACGACCGACAATGCGGGCGGAAAGGGCAGATCCGCTAGGCTTCGGGCATGGTCTCCGAGCTGTTCGATCCCAAGGCGTGGCAGGCGGTCGAGGGATTCGAGTTCACCGACATCACCTACCACCGGGCGGTCGACCAGGGCACCGTGCGCATCGCGTTCGACCGGCCCGAAGTGCGCAACGCCTTCCGCCCGCAGACGGTCGACGAGCTCTACCGCGCCTTCGATCACGCCCGGCAGACCACCGACGTCGGATGCGTACTGCTCACCGGCAACGGCCCGTCGCCCAAGGACGGCGGCTGGGCCTTCTGCTCGGGCGGCGACCAGCGCATCAGGGGCAAGGACGGCTACCAGTACGCCGACGGCACGCCGGCCACCGGGCGCCTGCACATCCTTGAGGTGCAGCGCCTGATCCGATTCATGCCCAAGGTCGTGATCTGCGTGGTGCCCGGCTGGGCCGCGGGCGGCGGCCACAGCCTGCACGTTGTGGCCGATCTCACACTGGCGAGCGCGGAGCACGCCCGCTTCAAGCAGACCGACGCCGACGTGGCGAGCTTCGACGGCGGTTTCGGCTCGGCCTACCTGGCGCGGCAGGTCGGTCAGAAGTTCGCCCGCGAGATCTTCTTCCTCGGCGACACCTACACCGCGGCCGACGCCCACCGCATGGGCATGGTCAACGCCGTGGTCCCGCACGACGAGCTGGAGGCCACGGCCCTGGAGTGGGGCCGGAAGATCAACGGCAAGTCGCCGACGGCGCAGCGCATGCTCAAGTTCGCCTTCAACGCGATCGACGACGGCATGGTGGGGCAGCAGGTGTTCGCGGGCGAGGCCACGCGACTGGCGTACATGACGGACGAAGCGGCCGAGGGGCGCGACTCGTTCCTGCAGAAGCGCGAGCCCGACTGGTCGCCGTTCCCCTGGCACTACTGAGCCGATGCGGATCACGGTGCCGGAGGCGCTGACGGCCTCGCACGTGAAGTACGACGGAGAGGCCGGCCGCGCCTGGTCGGCCGGCCTGCCCGCGCTGGCCGAGCGTTACCTGGAGGAGTGGGGGCTGCGGCTCGACGGCGAGCCCCGTCACGGGGTGGTGTCGCTGGTGCTGCCCGTCGTCCGCGACGACGGCACCGAGGCGGCACTCAAGCTGCAGCCCGTCACCGACGAGAACGCCACCGAGGCCATGGGGCTGGCCACGTGGGCGGGTGACGCGTCGGTGCTGCTGCTCGAGTCCGACCCGGCGACCGGCACCATGCTGCTCGAACGACTGTCGGCCGACCGGCCGCTGTCCAGCATGCCGGACGACATGGAGGCGCTGGGCGTACTCACCGACCTGCTGGCCCGCCTGGTGGCCCATCCCGCCCCCGAGGGAATGCGCCGGCTCGGCGACATCGCGCAGGCCATGCTCGACGACGTGGACAAGGCGCTCCCGCGACTGGCGGACGAGCACCACCGCCACTGGATGACGTGGTGCGCCTCGGCGGTCGCCGAACTCGTCCACGAGCCCGGCGACCGGCTGCTGCACTGGGACCTGCACTACGACAACGTGCTGGCGGCCGGGCGGGAGCCGTGGCTGAGCATCGACCCCAAGCCGCTGGCCGGCGACCCGGGGTTCGACCTGATGCCCGCCCTGGACAACCGCTGGGACGACGTGGTCGCGACGGGTGACGTGACCCGGGCGGTGCTCAGGCGTTTCGACCTGATGGTCGACCGGCTCGCGCTCGACCCCCGGCGGGCGGCGGGCTGGACGATGGGCCGGGTGTTGCAGAACTTCCTCTGGGAGGTCGAGGACGGCACCCACGCCGAGAGCGAGTGGATGCGCATCCAACTCGCGGTGGCCGAGGCCGTGCGGCACCGGCAGTGACCCACAGGGGCAGCATGATCTACCCCCTGCCGTGAGGTCACGTCGCACACTGTTATGGGAACTTTTCCTTTTACTCAGTCTTTATGTAGATATAGTCCGACTGGACACACACGGGGACGGGGCACGCCGAGGTGGGATGACCGAGTTCGTAGACACCGCATTCAGCTTCCCAACAGTCATTTTCAGCATCCTTCTCATCGTGGTCGTGCTTTATTGGCTGGCCGTGATCACCGGCCTGTTCGGGGTGGACGACGACGCGGCCTGGCTGGGGCTCGGGGGAGTGCCCGCGGGGATCACGCTGTCGTTGCTGACCGCGGTGACATGGATGTTGTGCCTGGCCGGCAGCCAGATGGTGAGCGGCGGCCTGCTGGTCGCCGTACCGTTCGTCGCCCTCGCCGGCGGCTGGCTCGCCGCCCGTGGCCTGCTGCTTCCACTGCGCCCGCTCTTCCGTGAGGGGGACCGGTCCTCGCGCGCCGACTTCATCGGCCAGATGTGCGTGATCCGCACCGGCGAGGCCACGCCCGCCTTCGGCCAGGCCGAGGTCAGCGCCGCGGACGGCGCGTCCGCGATCGTGCAGGTGCGCACGACCGGGCTGGACCGCCTGGACCGCGGCGCCACCGCCCTCATCTTCGACTACGACAAAGACGGCGAATTCTTCTTGGTCATGCCGTACGAAAGTGAGCATTGATGGACGTCATCTCTACGGGGCTCGGCATTCTCATAGCGGTAGTCGCGATCATTGTCATCGGGCTACTCGTCCTCATCGGCCGCCTTTTCCGCAAGGTCGAACAGGGCAAGGCGCTGATCGTGTCGAAGATCAACAAGGTCGATGTGACGTTCACCGGCAAGATCGTCCTGCCCGTCGTCCACAAGGCCGAGGTCATGGACATCTCGGTGAAAACCATCGAGATTCATCGCACCGGCCGCGAGGGCCTGATCTGCCGCGACAACATCAGGGCCGACATCAAGATCACGTTCTTCGTCCGCGTGAACAAGACCACGGAAGACGTCATCAAGGTCGCCCAGGCCATCGGCACGGCCAGGGCCAGCGACGAGCAGACGCTGCAGGAGCTGTTCAACGCGAAGTTCTCCGAGGCGCTGAAGACGGCCGGCAAGCACCTGGACTTCGTCGACCTCTACACCAAGCGCGACGAGTTCCGCGACGAGATCATCCGGCTCATCGGCACGGACCTCAACGGCTACAGCCTCGAAGACGCCGCCATCGACTACCTTGAGCAGACCTCCCTGGCCCAGCTCGACAAGAGCAACATCCTCGACGCCCAGGGCATCCGCAAGATCACCGAGCTGACGGCCATCGAGCACGTGCGGACGAACGACTTCCGGCGCAACGAGGAGAAGGAGATCACCCGCCAGAACGTGGACGCCCGCGAGGCCATCCTCGAACTGGAGCGCCGCCAGGCCGACGCCGAGCTCAAGCAGCGCCGCGAGATCGAGACCGTCAAGGCCCGCGAGGACGCGGAGATCGCCCGCGTACAGGCAGAGGAGCGGCTGCGCGCGCAGGCCGCCGGCATCAGGACCGACGAGCAGATCGGCGTCCAGCGGGAGAACCAGCACCGCGAGATCGCGGTCGCCGAGAAGAACCGCGAGCGCGTGATCGCCATCGAGTCCGAGCGGATCGAGAAGGACCGTCTGCTGGAGGTCATCGCGCGCGAGCGGGAGACCGAGCTGTCGCGGATCGCGAAGGACAAGGAGGTCGAGACCGAGAAGCGCTCGATCGCCGAGGTCATCCGCGAGCGCATCGCGGTCGACAAGACCGTGGCCGAGCAGGAGGAGAGCATCAAGCGGCTGCGCGTGGTCGAGGAGGCCGAGCGCACCCGCCAGCAGGTGATCATCGCCGCCGAGGCGGAGGCGCAGGAGAACCTGGTCAAGGACATCAAGGCGGCCGAGGCCGCGGAGGCCGCCAGCAAGTTCAAGGCCCGCGAGGAGCTGGTGCTCGCCGAGGCCAGGCAGCAGGCCGCCGAGCTGGACGCGCGGGCCAAGATCCGGCTGGCCGAGGGTGTGCAGGCCGAGTCCGCCGCCGACGGGCTGGCGCAGGTCCAGGTCAAGGAGCGCGACGCCGATGCCATCGAGAAGGTCGGCCGCGCCGAGGCGCTGGCGCTGAAGGAGAAGCTGGCGGCCGAGGCCGACGGCGCCAGGGCCATGGCGCTGGTCGACGGCGACCGGCTCAAGGCGCAGGCCGAGGGCGAGCAGGCGATGGCGTTCGCCACCGCCGCCGCGGTCGGCGAGAAGCTCAAGGCCGAGGCCGAGGGTCTCACCGAGAAGGCGGCCGCGATGGCCGCGCTGGACGACGCCAGCAGGGAGCACGAGGAGTACCGCCTGCGGCTCGAGGCCGACAAGGAGATCCGCCTCAAGCACATCGACGTGTCGCGGCGCGTGGCCGAGTCGCAGGCCAGCGTGCTGGCCGCCGGGCTGGCCAAGGCCAACATCGACATCGTCGGCGGCGACACGATGTTCTTCGACAAGGTGGTCGGCTCGATCACCGCGGGCAAGGCGGTCGACGGATTCATCGGGCACTCCGAGATCGCGGGCGCGCTGACCAGGCCGTACGTCAACGGCGAGGCCAGCCTGGCGGCCGACCTCGCCGACGTGGTGAGCGGCGTGCGTACCGAGGACCTGAAGAACCTGACCGTGTCCGCGCTGCTCCTGCAGCTCATCAAGAACGGCGGCCCGCAGTCGTCGGCGCTGGGCGAACTGCTGGAGACGGCCCGCCGGCTGGGGGTGGCGGACTCGCCGGTGGCCGCGCTCGCCGGGGCGAGGAGCTGACCCTCTGTGACTACGCTCGAAGCCGGGCCTGGGCTGGAGGCGGGGACGTACGAAGTCCTCAGGAACCGGCTCCAGGCCCAGGCCAAGGCCCTCGCGGCGGCGGCCGAGGCGGTCAACCAGGAGCGGCTGCGCGTGTTCGGCGGCGCGGAGCTGCGCCTGCTGGGCACCGAGCGGATCCGCACGGAGCACAACTGCGTCCCCAGGGACATCGTCTCCCTGGGTGACGTGATGTTGTTCGGCTACAACGTCTTCATCGGGCTCAAGCCGGAGACGACGGTGGGCGACGTGTTCGCGGTGCACCGCTTCTCCAGGGACGGCGACGCCTTCCGGTTCGACGCCGACAGGCTGGAGACGCTGGAGGACCCGGCGTTCGGGAAGGACTTCGCCGAGCTCTACCGCTACTACAAGGAGACGCGGCTGCAGCAGCTCCGGCGGGTGGAGGGCAAGCTGCTGGCGGTGTTCAGGACGGGGCCCGGGGACCTCCGGGTGTTGCGCTGGGCGGTCAGCACCGGCGGAGTGGCGAAATATCTGGATAACAGGGGTGAGCGTGACCACGTCTTCCCCCCGTCCCACGACTTCGAGTGGACACCCACCACCCGCGACGACCACGTGCTCGGCCGCCACCCGCACATCTCCATCGCGGGCGAGGTGTTCGTCGAGACCGTCGGCGGCGACCTCACCATCAAGGTCGAGGACAACACGGAGACCGGCGCCGGCGTCTACTCCGAGCCGGTCGCCGAACCCCTGCAGAGCCTCGCGGACGCCGACGTCGAGTACGCCAGGGTGGGGCCGCTCATCCTCATGCGGATCAAGCCGTACAAGGAGACCGACTGGCGGCACCTGGTCTTCAACGTGCGCACCAGGTCCGTCGTGCGGCTCGACGGCATCGGGCAGGCCTGCCGGCGGCTGCCCGAGGACCAGGGGCTGATCTTCCCCGGCGGCTACTACCTGGCGACCGGGGTCAGCAAGACGTTCGACACGGACGTGACCGACCTGGAGTTCGAGCGGGTGGTCCGCTCCCCCAACGGCGAGGACGTCCTGTACGTCTTCCACGCCAGGGGCGACGGGCGCTCACTGCTGCTGCCGTACAACGTGATCAGAAAAGAGGTGGCCACGCCCCTCGTCTGCCACGGCTACTCGTTGTTCGAGGACGGCACGATGGTGGTCTTCCGCGCCACCTCCGAGGAGCCGACCCGGGTCCACCCGATGCAGGTCTGGCAGACCCCGTACGTCTCCGACACCTACGCCGCCGCCCAGCCCGCGGGCACCGGCCCGCTGGAGCGCATCGGCAACGCCGAGCTGGTACGCGGCATCTCCGACTGCCTGTCCGTGTCGCGCATGGTCGAGGAGATGGCGCCGTCCGCGGGGACGTTCGAGGGCCTGATCGCCGCGTGCACGCGGGCGTTCGACTCCTACCACTGGCTCGGCGACCACGGCCTGCGCGGCCCGCTGTCCGACGTACGCGCCACCGCCGAGCAGGTGCTCGACGAGTACGAGAACGTCGAGCAGCTCACCAGGCAGGCCGAGCGCACGCTCACCACGGCGACGGAGGAGACCACCCGCCTGCTACGCCGCGCCCAGGCCGACGACCCGGTCACCGCCGACGCCTGGGTGAGCCTGCTGGCCACGTTGCGCAGGGCCCAGGGCCACCTGGTGACGCTGCGCGAGGTCCGCCACGTCGATCTGGCCGCGCTCGACGAGCTGGCCGCGTCGGTGTCGGAGGAGTTGGACTCGGTGGGCCGGCGGGCGGTCGCGTTCCTGGAGGGCGCGGACGCGTTCACCGCCTACCACGCCGCCGTCGAGCGGCTGGCCGCCGAAGCCGCCGCGATCACCACAGCCGCCGAGGCGGAGCCGGTCGCCGAGCGGCTGGCCGAGCAGTCGGAGGGGCTGGAGGTGGTGACGGAGGTCGTCGGCTCGCTGGAGATCGCCGACGCCACCGTGCGCACGTCCATCCTGGGCCGCATCGCCGAGGTGCTCGGCGGCGTCAACCGCGCCAGGGCCGTCCTGGACGGCCGCCGCCGTGAGCTGCTCGGGGCCGAGGGGCGGGCCGCGTTCGCCGCCGAGTTCGCCCTGCTGGGGCAGGCCATCACGGGCGGGCTGGCGATCGCCGACACCCCCGCGAAGTGCGACGAGCAGCTCGGCCGGCTGATGTTGCAGCTGGAGAACCTGGAGTCGCGCTTCGGCGAGTTCGACGACTTCGCCGCGCAGTTGTCGGCCAAGCGGGAGGACGTCTACGAGGCGTTCTCGTCCCGCAAGCAGACCCAGCTCGACGAGCTGGCCCGCCGCGCCGACCGCATCTTCGGCTCCGCCGAGCGGGTCCTCGCCAGCGTCACCCGCCGCATCGGGTCGCTGTCGTCGCTCGACGAGGTGAACACCTACTTCGCGACCGACCCGATGGTGGCCAAGGTCCGCTCGGCCGCCGGCGAGCTGCGAGCGCTCGGCGACGCCGTACGCGCGGAGGAGCTGGACGGGCGGGTCAAGTCGGCGCAGCAGGAGGCCGCGCGTTCGCTGCGGGACCGCCTGGACCTGTTCGCGGACGGCGGCGAGACGCTGCGCCTCGGCCACCACCGGTTCGCCGTCAACACCCAGCCGATCGACCTGACGCTGGTGCCGCACGTGGAGGGCGACGGCGAGCGCACCTCCATGTACTTCGCCATCACGGGCACCGACTACCGCGCGCCCGTGCCCGAGTCGTTCGCCGACACCTGGCCCTTCTGGGACCAGCTGCTGGTCTCGGAGACGCCCGACGTCTACCGGGCCGAGCACCTGGCCGCCTCGCTGCTCGACTCGCTCACGCCCGGCACGCCCCTGGCCGACCTGGTCCGGCAGGCCGCCGAGTCACGTTATGACGAAGGCTACGAGCGGGGCGTGCACGACCACGACGCCACGATCATTCTCGACGCGCTCGTACGGCTGTGGGAGGGAGCCGGGCTGCTGCGCTACCCGGCCGAGGTCCGCGCGGCCGCCCAGCTGTTCTGGGCGTTCGGGCTGGACGAGGTTTCACGTAAAACATGCGCCACCCGGGCGCTGTCGCTGGTGCGGGCGCGCACGGTCTTCGGCGACGCCTCCGCCCTCGGTGCGCTGGCCGCCGAGCTGGGCGCCGCCGTCGCGGAGTTCATGACCGGTCTGCGTACGGACGTCGCGCCTGACGCGGGCCTGGCCGGCGAATACCTGGTCGAGGAGCTGGGCGGCCACCCCGCCGGGTTCGTCACCAGCAAGGGTGCGCGCGACCTGCTGGACGCGTTCCGCCACGAGCTGGGCCCTGCCAAGGTGCGCGAGTTCGAGGAGGACCTCAAGGCGGTCGCATTGCCCGAACGCCTCCAGCTGGCGCAGGCGTGGATCTCCGCCTTCCGCGAGGGCCCCGAGGTCGTCGAGGCCATCGCCGTGCAACTGTGCGACCTGCCCCGCCACGACTCCAGCGCCGCCACGACCGAGACCGTGGACGGCCTGCTCGGGTCCCACCCCCGCATCGCCGGCCGCACGCTGGAGATCAGGCTCGACGAGCTGCTCACCAGGACGCGCAGGTTCAGGCGGGAGCGGGTCCCCGCCTACCGCGCCTTCCAGCGCCGCAGGAGCGAGCTGGTCGAGGCGGAACGGCGGCGGCTGCGCCTGGACGAGTACCGTCCCAAGGTCATGAGCGCCTTCGTCCGCAACCGCCTGCTGGACGAGGTGTACCTGCCGCTGATCGGCGACAACCTGGCCAAGCAGCTCGGCGCGACCGGCGCGGGCAAACGCACCGACCAGATGGGCCTGCTGCTGCTCATATCGCCGCCCGGCTACGGCAAGACCACCCTCATGGAGTACGTGGCCAGCCGGCTCGGCCTGGTCTTCGTCAAGGTCAACGGCCCGGCGCTGGGCCACGACGTCACCTCGCTCGACCCGGCCGACGCGCCCGACGCCACGTCCAGGCAGGAGGTGGAGAAGATCTCGTTCGCGCTGGAGACGGGCAACAACACGCTGCTCTACCTGGACGACATCCAGCACACCTCGCCGGAGCTGCTGCAGAAGTTCATCTCGCTGTGCGACGCCCAGCGCCGCATCGAGGGCGTGTGGAACGGCCGCACCCGCACGTACGACATGCGCGGCAAACGGTTCGCCGTGTGCATGGCGGGCAACCCGTACACCGAGTCGGGGCAGCGCTTCCGCATCCCCGACATGCTGGCCAACCGGGCCGACGTGTGGAACCTGGGCGACGTGCTGTCCGGCAGGGAGGACCTGTTCGCGCTGAGCTACATCGACAACGCCCTCACCTCCAACCCTGTGCTCGCGCCGCTCGCCGGCCGCGACCGCGCCGACGTGGAGCTGCTGGTGCGGCTGGCCAAGGGCGACACGACGGTACGGCCGGACCAGCTCGGTCATCCCTACACCAAGCCGGAGCTGGACCAGATCCTCAGCGTGTTGTCCAAGCTGGTGCGGGTGCAGGAGGTCATCCTGGCCGGCAACCGGGCCTACATCGCCTCGGCCGCCCAGTCCGACGCCGCCCGCACCGAGCCTCCGTACCGGCTGCAGGGGTCGTACCGGAACATGAACAAGCTGGCCGAGCGCATCGTGCCCGCGATGAACGACGACGAGCTCGAAGCGCTGATCGACGACCACTATCTGGGCGAGGCGCAGACGTTGACCTCGGACGCCGAGGCGAACCTGCTCAAGCTGGCCGAGCTGCGTGGCCGGCTGACCCCCGTCCAGGCCGAACGCTGGGCGGCGATCAAGGCCGCCTACCTCAGGGCCAAGGCGCTCGGAGGATCCGAGGACGACCCGATGACCAGAGCCGTCGGCGCGATCGGGCTGCTGGCCGACCGCGTCGGCGAGGTCGGCACGGCCATCAGGGAGTCCGAGCGCTGACGCGCGGCCGTGGCGGGTCGCTCGCGTACGCCGGCGGCCCGCCGTGGGAAGGTCACTCGCCTGGCTGTGCCGCTACGAGGCGGGCCTGTGACACCGTCGCGTCGCTCGCGGGCACGAGCGGCAGCCGTACGTCCGGGGTGGGGATCAGGCCCTGGGCGTGCAGCACGCCCTTGAGCACCGTCGGGTTGGGCTCGGCGAAGAGCGCCGCCGAGAGCCGGGCCAGCCGGTGCCCGAGCGTCCTCGCCCGGGTGACGTCGCCGGCGTGCCAGGCGTCGGCCAGTTCGGTGAAGCGCGCGGTCTCCAGGTGCGCGGAGGCGAGGATCCCGCCGGCCGCGCCGAGCGCCAGCAGCGGCGAGATGAACGCGTCGTCGCCGCCGAGCACCTCGAACCCCGCGGGCAGGTCGCCGAGCAGGGCCACGGCGTCCTGGTCCAGGCCCGCCGCGTACTTCACGCCCGCCACCATCGGGTGCGCGCCCAGGCGGCGCAGCGTGGCGGCTCCGACCGCCTGCCCGGTCCTGTAGGGGATGTGGTAGATCACCAGCGGCACCGGCGTCTCCTCCGCCAGCGCCTCGAAGTGCGCGACCACGCCGCGCTCCCCCGGCCGCAGGAAGGAGGGGACGGTCACCAGCGCCGCCCCCACCCCCTCGGGCAACTGCCGCAGCGCCCTGGCCGTGGACCGGGTGTCGTTGCCCGTCACCCCGACCGTCAGCAGCGCCTGGCGCTCCGCGCAGACCCGCGCGCACACCTCGATCACCAGCGCCCGCTCCTCCGGATCGAGCGCGGCCACCTCGCCGGTGGTGCCCAGCGCGACCAGGCCGGCCGCGCCCTGGTCGAGCACGTGGCCCGCGAGCTTCTCGACCGCGTCCGCCGCCACCTCTCCCGAGGAGGTGAACGGGGTGATCAGCGGTACGTGGATTCCTCTCAGCATGCTTCGAGCGTGCCGCGCGCGAACCCGTTAGGTCCAGCACTGATTTCTTGGCCAGACGTTAAGCTGGCCTTATGCTCGACCCGCGCAAGCTGCTCCTGCTCCGCGAGCTCGCCAGGCGCGGCACGATCGCCGCTGTGGCACAGGCCGTGACGTTCACGCCCTCCGCCGTCTCCCAGCAGCTCGCCGCGCTGGAGCGGGAGGCGGGCGTGCCGCTGCTCGAACGCACCGGCCGCACCGTGACGCTGACGGCCGCCGGCCACCTGCTCGTCGAACACGCCCAAGCGGTGCTCGAACAGCTCGAACGCGCGTCCGCCGCGCTCGCCGCCACCCGTGGCGGGCCCTCGGGGCCGCTGCGCGTCGGCGCGTTCCCCACGGCGGCCAGGGTGCTGCTGCCTCCCGCGCTCGCCGCCCTGACCGGCGCACACCCTGGGCTCCGGCCCATGGTCGCGGAGATCGACCCCGCCGACGTCTCGGCGGCACTGCGGGCGGGCGAGCTGGACGTGGCGCTCGTGCACGAATACGACTCCGTGCCACCGGTCACGGACGCGTCCATCGAGACCGAGCCGCTGTTCAGCGAGCCGATCTACCTCACCGACCGCCCCTCGGTCGCCGCCGCCCGCGCCGACGCCTGGATCACCAACAAACCGGGCACCCTCTGCCACACGATGGCGATCAGGGCCTGCCAGGCGGCCGGGTTCGAGCCCTCGGTGCGCCACCACATCGACGACTTCGACACCGTGCTCGCCTTCGCGGCGGCCGGCCAGGGGGTGGCGCTCGTGCCCCACCTGGCGGCGATCAACCCACCGGCCGACGTACCACTCACCCGCCTGCCGCTGCGCCGCCGCACGCTGGCCGCCTTCAGAAAGGGGTACGGCGAACACCCGGCGGTCCTGGCCGCCGTCTCCGCCTTCCGCACGGCCGCCGCCCGCCTGCCGCTCTGACCCGCCGCCCGGATCGTCACCTGTCGAGTACGGCGTCCAGCAAGGCGCCGGCGCTGTCCATGCCCGCGTCGTACTCGCCGGCCGTCACCGCCACCACCAGGTCCTCGCCGGGTGCCACGAGCAGCCGCTGGCCCCCGTTGCCGATGCCCTCGTACAGGCGGCGTCCGCCGGTGCCGATGTACCACTGGAAGCCGTACCGGAACTCGTCCTCTATCACCATGCGGGGCGTGAGCATCCGCGTGATCCACTCGCCGGGCACGATGTCACGGCCGCCGTCGAGCACCAGCCGCCCGACCGCCGCCAGGTCGAGCGGGCGCAGCCGCAGCCCCGCCGCGGCCGACTCGATCCCGTCGTCGCCCTTGGTCCAGCCGAAGTCGCCGATCCCGAGCGGCCGGAACAGCGCGCTCTCGGCGTACTCCGTCAGCGGCCGGCCCACGCCGCGCGCGATGACGGCCCCGAGCAGCGCCGTCGCTCCCCCGCAGTACGCCCACCGCTTCCCCGCCTCCTCGACGACGGGCCGCTCCAGCACGAAGCGGTGCCGGTCGGGCGCGAGCTCCATGGCGATCTCGCTGTTGGCCGGGGACGTGTAGGGGGCGTCCTCGTTCCATTCGAGGCCGAGCGTCATGGTGAGCGCGTGTTCGATGGTGAGGTGCGCCCGCCCGGGATCGGCCACCAGATCCGGATATTCGGGGAACTGTCGCACCAGCCCTTCACCGGGCTCCGGCACCAGCCCCTCGCCCAGCGCGATCCCGTACAGCAGTCCTACGACGCTCTTGGACACCGACCGCAGGTCGTGCAGGGTGTCCCGGTCGAACACGACGTGCCCCAGGTCCTCGCCGAGCCGGTGGTCCCGTCCGGCTCCGTAACGTTCGAGCACGACCTCCCCGCCTCGCATCACCACGAGTCCGTGGAAGTGGGGCGCCTTGCCCGCTCGCAGGACCTCATCGACCCGCTCGGTCATGGCCACGATGTTTCCTCCCTGACAGTCGGCACATCAGGCATACAGCCTCACACCGTGTCAGGCACAACTTCCTGGCAGGATGTTCGCTTTCAGGCCGCTTCGGTGACGTCGGCCGCCGAGAGCGGCGCCGCGATGGCCTCCAGCCCCTTGCGCTCGGCCTTGACCCCCAGGAACAACTCGACCAGCCCTCCGGCGATCATCACCAGCGCGCCGATGCTGAACGCGAGCGCCGTGTCCCCCGGCACGCCGCTCTCCACCAGGTTGGCGAAGACCAGCGGCCCGGCGATGCCGCCGCAGGCCGTACCGACCGCGAAGAAGAACGCGATCGCCATCGCCCTGGTCTCCATCGGGAAGATCTCGCTGACCGTCAGGTACGCCGAACTCGCCCCCGCCGAGGCCACGAAGAGCACCACCGACCAGCAGGCGGTCAGCGTGACCGCGGTCAGCGCCCCCTGGCTGAACAGCCAGGCGGTGCCGAGCAGCAGCAACCCCGACCCGATGTACGTCGCCGAGATCATCGGAATCCTGCCCACGGTGTCGAAGAGGTGGCCGAGCAGCAGCGGGCCGAGGAAGTTGCCGACCGCGATCACGGCGAAGTAGTAGCCGGTGTTCGTGGTGATGCCGAAGAAGGTGGACAGGATCTGGGCGTACCCGAAGGTGATGGCGTTGTAGAGGAACGCCTGCCCGACGAAGAGCGACAGGCCGAGCACGGTCCGCTTGGGATAGAGGGCGACCATGGTGTGCGCGATGCGTACGAACCCGATGGACTTGCGCTGGTGGATGGTCATCGACTGCGACGGCTGCGGCAGGTCCTCGTTGATCCGCTGCTCGACGTCCTCGACGATCTTCTCGGCCTCGTCGCCCCTGCCGTGGATGAACAACCAGCGCGGGCTCTCCGGCACGTTCCGGCGTACGAGCAGGATCGCCAGGCCCAGCACCACGCCCAGCCCGAACGCGACCCGCCAGCCGATGTTCACCGGCAGGTCGTTCAGCAGGGGCACGGTCAGCAGCGCGCCGCCGGCCGCGCCGAGCCAGTAGCTGCCGTTGATGATGATGTCGATGCGCCCGCGGTGCCGGCTCGGGATGAGCTCGTCGATGGCCGAGTTGATGGCCGCGTACTCGCCTCCGATGCCGAATCCCGTCACGAACCTGAACAGGAAGAACCACCACACGCTGAATGAGAACGCGGTCAGCAGCGTCGCCGCCAGATAGACCAGCAGCGTGATGATGAACAACTTCTTGCGGCCGAACCTGTCGGTCAGCCAGCCGAAGAACAGCGCGCCCGAGCAGGCCCCCGCCACATAGAGCGCCGCAGCCGTGCCCGCCACCTGGGCCTGGCTGATGTCCAGGCCGCTTCCGGGCTTGGCCAGCTGCGCGGAGAGGTTACCGACGATGGTGACCTCGAGCCCGTCGAGGATCCACACGGTGCCCAGGCCGATGACGATCATCCAGTGCCAGCGTGACCACGGCAGCCGGTCCAGCCGTGCGGGCACCTTCGTGGTTGTCGTGCCGGTCTCCACGTCGCTCATAAGGCCATTTCGATACCCGCCGAGCGAGAGGCAAACGTTCTCCCTATGCGACAGGGCTTCTGGCCTCGAGGATCTCCGTGCGGGACCACGGCCCGCCGTACCAGAACCGCCAGCCGGCGTCGCGCCGCCGCACGTCGACGACGCCGAGGGAGCGCAGCGTGTCCTCGTACGCCCGGGTGTGGTGCGGGTCGGCGATCAGGATGAGGCCGCCGGGCCGCAGCACCCGCAGCGCCTCGCGTACGGCCTGCTCGCGGCCCTGGCGGCGGGCGATGGCGTGGATGGCCTGGTCGGAGACGACCACGTCGAACGCGTCGTTCTCGAACGGCAGGTCACGCAGGTCGCCCACCACCAGCGACACCCGGTCGGCGACTCCTTCCCGCTCGGCGTTCGCGCTCGCTCGCGGCGCTTCCCTGGCGTGCTGGTCGAGGCCGGTCGCGTGGCCCTCCGGCAGCCGTTCCGCGGCCAGCGTGAGCACGGCGCCGCGTCCGCAGCCGAGATCCAGCAGGCGTTCGCCGCCCTCCAGCCGATCCAGCTCCGCCGCCCAGACGGCCCGCTTGCCGCGCCGCGTCGTGTAGAGGTGGCTGCCCGCGCTGGCCAGCGTGTACGTGCCGCCGAGCAGGAAGGCGACCCCCGCCTCCGGGACGTCGAACGTGAACGACACCGCCGTGAGCGCCGCGAGCGTGACCGCTCCGAGGAGTAACCCCGCCAGCGCCCAGGGTGCGTCGAACCCGTAACTACCGTGCCGCTTGCCCACATTCACGTTATATCTCAAGCTTGTCTTGACCGGGAATTGACCGAACCCTGCCCTGGCGCACCGTCACCAGCACATTACGCATAACTAGGGTGACTTGGATGGGCACGCATTGGGGGTTTGACCAGGCATGACAGGGAGAGAACGAGGATTTGGCCTGGGAGCGAGCATCGCGCTGACCATGGGGGCGGCCATGTTGTGGGGCGTGGCGCACCTGGCGGTCGAACGTCGCCGGTCCGGCCTGGCCCTCATGGTGGCGTACGTGCTGATGCTGGCCGGTGTGCTCACCGTGGTCACCGCGTACAGCGCCAACCTCCTGTCCCTGGCCGTCCAGCCGCGCTGGCTGACCGTGCTCACCGTAGCGCTGGTGGCGATCGCCCTGGCCTGGACCGGCGTGATCGTCTGGTCGTTCGTGCTCGTACGTCCTCCGCGCTCCGACCGGATCGGCCGTTTCCTGACCACGACGCTGACCGTCGCGCTCTGCGCTCTCATCCTGGCCCCCACCGCCTACGCCACCAGGATCGCCTACCTGTCGCGGGACGTCGTGAACACGTTGTTCCCGTCGAGCGCCGACAGCACGCCCATCATGGCCCACGATCCGTGGAACGGCGCGGAACGTGTGCAGTTCCTGCTCCTGGGCGGCGACTCGGCGCCCGGTAGGCCCGGCGTGCGCACCGACAGCATGACCGTGGCCAGCGTGGACACCGCGACGGGCGCGACCACGCTGTTCGGCCTGCCCCGCAACCTGCAGCGGGTGCCGCTCCCCCACGGCCCGGCCAGGTCGCGGTTCCCGTTCGGCTTCACCGGCGCGGGCACCGACACGCCGGGCCTGCTCAACGAGATCTTCCAGTACGCGGAGGACCACCCGGACGTGGTGCCGGGCGTGCCGAAGGGCCGGCGCGGCCCCGCCCTGCTCAAGGAGACGATCGGCGGCATCCTCGGCGTTCCCGTGCAGTATCACGTGCTGGTCGACATGAAGGGCTTCGCGGAGCTCGTCGACGCCATGGGCGGCGTACGCGTCACCATCAAGGACCCCATCGTGTACGGCCGCAACCGCGAGGGCCTGCTCCCGCCGGGCACGCGCAGGCTCTCCGGCGAGGAGGCCCTGTGGTACGGCCGCTCGCGCACCGACAGCGATGACTATGTTCGCATGGGACGGCAGAAGTGCCTGCTCAACGCGGTCGTCAAGCAGGCGGAGCCGATGACCGTGATCAACAGTTTCGAGCGGCTGGCCACGGCCGCCAAGCGTACGATCTCCACCGACCTGCCCCGGGACGTGCTGCCGGCGGTCGTGGAGTTGTCGCAGAAGGTGAAGAGCGCCAAGGTCCGCAGTCTCAGCTTCGTGCCGCCGCTGATCGACACGGCGAACCCCGACTGGGGCCTCATCCGCGACACGGTCTCCGACTCCCTGAGGGACCGCCCGTCCACCAAGACCGTGCCCACGCGCGAGCAGCCGGCCACGACGCCGAAGCCGGACAACCCGATCAACCTCGACGCCGCCTGCGGTTAGACCCTCTCGTCCAGGTGGTCGGCGTAGTAGGCGATGGCGCGGTCGTACCCGCCGGCCTGGTCGGACTCGGCGACCACCTTGAGCAGGGTCGTGACCGCCTCGGTGCAGCGCCCGGCGTTGTGCAGCGCCATCGCCGAGAACGTGCGCAGCGCCCCGTCGCCGGGGAACTCCTTCAACCCTCGTTCGAACGTCTCCAGCGCCTCGGCGTGCCTGCCGAGCACCCGCAGCGTGCTGCCGTACCCCGTGAAGGCGCCCAGCCGGTCGGCCTCGCTCAGCCCTTCGCCCGCCAGCGCGCGCTCGTAGTAGGGCACCGCCTCGGCTTCGAGGCCGAGCGCGTCGTGCGCCCAGGCCGCCTGGTAGGACGTCTCGGCATCATCGGGATGCCGCCGGGCCAGGTCGACGAGGAGCCGCCGGGCCTCCTCTCCCTGACCTTCCTCACGCAGGTGGACGGCGCGCGCCAATTCTTCGTTTCGCATGCGCCGAGTGTGGCATGATAGTGCCCGACAGAAACGGTAACGATTTTCATCCCCACAAGGAGGCGCCGTGAGAGTGGCGTTCGTCGGAAAGGGCGGCAGCGGCAAGACCACGATGTCGGCGCTGTTCGCGAGGCACGTGGCGAGCCAGGGCCGGCCCGTGGTCGCCATCGACGCCGACATCAACCAGCACCTCGCCCTCGTGCTCGGCCTCGACCGGCAGCCCGAGCCGCTCGGCGCACACCTCACCGAGATCAAGGAGCGCCTGCGCGGCTCCAACCCGCGCATTCCATCGGCGGAGGCCATGGTCAAGACCACCCCGCCCGGTCGCGGCTCCACGCTGCTGAGCTTCGACGACCTCGCCACCGACCCGCTCGGGCTCACCACGCCCGACGGCCTGCGCCTGCTGGCGACCGGCCCGTTCAGTGAGGACGACCTCGGCGTGGCCTGCTACCACTCGAAGGTCGGCGCGGTCGAACTGCTGCTCAACCACCTGGTCGACGGGGCCGGATCCTACGTGGTGGTCGACATGACGGCCGGCGCCGACTCCTTCGCCTCCGGCCTGTTCACCCGGTTCGACCTGACGTTCCTCGTGGCCGAGCCGACCAGGCAGGGCGTGAGCGTCTACCGGCAATACCGCGACCATGCCGCCCAGTACGACGTGGCACTCGCCGTGGTCGGCAACAAGGTGCACGGCGAGTCCGACGTCGACTTCCTGCGCGAGCACGTGGGTGACGATCTGCTCACCTGGATGGAGCACTCGGCCGCCGTCCGCGCCATGGAGCAGGGCCGCCACTTCACGCTCGACGACCTTGAGCCGGGCAACGCCGACGCGCTCTCCCTGCTCCGCAAGACCCTGGACGAGCAGGAGAAAGACTGGGAGCGCTTCGGCCGGCAGACCGTGGAGTTCCACCTGCGCAACGCCCGCGCGTGGGGCAACGAGCGCACCGGCACCGACCTTGCCGAGCAGATAGACCCGGGCTTCGTCTACGGGCCCTGATCACGCGACTGTCCCCCTCCAGGCATCTGGAGGCTCTCTCCATCCCCGCCTAGCGTCACATTTGACCCGTTTCGAGAGGAGACAGCATGTCGCTGACCGTTCCGAACGATCTGCTCGACCAGGCCAGAGCCGGTGACGTGGACGACGCGGCCTTCGTCGCGTGCGTCCGCGACTCGCTGCCGTACGCGTGGTCGCTGATAAGCGACCTGGCGAGCCGGCGCGAGCAGACCGGGGCCGAGTTCGAGGACAACACGGTGCCACCGCCGTCCGAGGAGGCCCGCGGCCAGCTCCTGCGCTGCCTGGCGAGCGACGCGATGCGCGGTGCGCTGGAGCGCCACTTCGGGGTCCGCCTGGCCTTCCAGAACTGCCACCGGGTCGCCGTCTTCGACCCGACGGCCACGAAGGCCCTGCACGAGTTCGTCACTCCGCGAGCCCAGATCCTCAACCAGAAACCGGAGCTGGTGGACTGCTGATCCCTCCCGGTGACCCGGCAGCCCGCCGGGTCACCGGGCCAGCAGCGGCAGCACCTCGGCGCCGAAGCGCCTGATGTTCTCCAGCGTGCGCCGATGGTCCCCCAGGCCCTCGACCATCAGGATGAAGTGCTCGATCCCGGTCCGCTCCGCCGTGCGCAGCAGGGTCTCCGCGCAGTGCCCGGCCGACCCGACCGGATGGATGCGCGTCAGCAGGTCCACGTACGCCGGGACGTCCCTCGAAGCCCGTGGCCGGCCGTCCACCGGCACATATCCCGCCAGCCCAGGCCCCAGCCACCGCGGCAACGACTCCTTGAGCTCCCGCACCGCCAGGGCCGTCGAGTCGGCCACGTACGCGACCCCCGCCGCCACGTGCCCGGCCGCCGTGCCCCCGCGCGCCGCGTAGTCCGCCACCAGCGCCGCCTTCTCCCCGTCCCCGACGTGCATGCCGAGCAACATGGGCAGCCCGCGCTGCGCCGCCAGCCCCACCGTCGGCCCTGAGGTGCACGCGACGACCGGCCGCATCGGCGCCTCCGGCACCACCCCGACCTCCCTGAACCGGAAGAACTCCCCGTCCGCCGCCACCCGTCCCGTCGAGAGCGCGTCGAGCAGCACGTCGAGCGACTCCCCGAACCCCCGCTCGAACCGTTCGGCCCCCGTTCCGAACACCTCCAGGTCCACCCACGGACCGCCCCTTCCCACGCCCAGCGTGAACCGCCCGCAGGAAAGGTGGTGCAGCATGGCCGCCTGCTCGGCCAGCGCCACCGGATGCTGCGTGGACAACACGCTCACGGCCGTGCCGAGCCCGATGCGCGTCGTCCTGCCGGCGGCGACCGCCGCCAGGGTCGTGGCCGACGGGCACACGCCGTACGACATGAAATGGTGCTCGGCGATCCACGCGTCGTCGAACCCCGCCTCCTCCGCCGCCACGACCAGCTCGACGGCGTCGGACAACACCCGCCCGGCTTCCTGGCCGGGAAACTGCGCCGCGATCAGAAAGATGCCGATTCGCACCTGATCCATCATGACGGCTCAGCCGGCAGGAGGCGGCCGGTCAGCCGAAGAGCGTCGCCTGACCTTCGCCCGCCAGCGGGTCGCGGTGCTGCTTGAGATGCCGCCACTGCGGGAGACCGTCCAGGTAGGACCACGAGAGCCGGTGGTGCGGGGTGGGCCCCAGCCGCGCGAGGGCCTCCTGGTGCAGCGGCGACGGGTAGCCGGCGTTCTCGGCGAAGCCGTACTCGTCGCAGCCGATCGTCCCCATGTAGGCGTCGCGCCGCACCTTGGCCAGCACGGACGCCGCCGCGACCGAGATGCTCGCCGCGTCGCCTCCGATCTCCAGCCGCACCGGCCAGGGCGCTCCGATGTAGTCGTGCTTGCCGTCGAGGATCACCGCGTCGGGGCGTACGGGCAGCGCCTCCAGCGCCCGGCGGGCCGCCCTGCGCAGGGCCTTCGTCATGCCGAGCTCGTCGATCTCCTCGTGACCGACCTCGCCGTAGCCGACGCCCGCCGCCCATGCGGCCAGCTCGGCCGCGAGCGGCGCGCGTTTGGCGGCGGAGACCTGCTTGGAGTCGGTCAGGCCAGCGGGCGGCTCGGACAGGTCGGTGACCACGGCGCAGACCGTCACCGGCCCCGCCCACGCGCCCCTGCCCACCTCGTCGACGCCCGCGACAGTGCGGACGCTGGGCTGGGAGAGCAGGAGGTGCTCGATGTCGTACGTCGGCGCCATGAACGCAGACGCTATCGCCTCCAAGGCCGCCCCCGTGCGGGGTCGCCGGCGGAACGGCGGCTCACTCGCCGAACGACCGGCCCACCACGTCCTTGGCCGAGCGGGCCGGCCCGTCGGGCCAGTCGGCGAGCATGTTGTCGTCGGTCCGCCGGCGCTCCGCCGGGCGTACCGGTTCGAGGTCGGCCGCGATGTAACGGGCGGCCACGTGGATGGCCCGCAACGTCACCGACACCGACGGCCGGTTGACGCTGGAGCCCCTGGCGACGGCGTGCACCACGCGCCTCACCGGGTTGCCGGGGAACTGCCGTACGGCCAGCCCCCGCACCCCGGCGGCCAGCGCGAGCGCGGGCACGGCGGCGATGCCGATGCCCTTGGCGACGAGCGACAGGATGGTCCCCAGCCCTTCGAACTCCCACGGCGTCGGCCGGGTGCCGCCCACGTCGACCAGGAGGCGGTCCACGGCCAGCCGCGACGGCTCGCCGTCGGGTGTGGCCATCCACGCCTCGTCGCGCAGCTCGCGCAGGTCGAGCGGGACGTCGGGGTCGGCCAGGCGGTGCTTGCGCGGCACGACCAGCACCAGGGGGTCGTGCAGCAGGGGGAAGACCCGCAGGCTCTCGCTGTCGCGCACGCGGCCGTACCAGTCGTCGACGAGCGCGATGTCCACCTCGCCGGACTGCACCTCGCGCAGCCCGCGCCCGGACCGGCTCTGCCCCAGACGCAGCGTGAGCTGGGTGTGGCGGCGCAGCGAGCGGGCGAGCGCGGGCGCGAACGCGACCGCCGCCGTCGGGAACGCGGTGACGACCACCCGTCCCGCCGGTGTGCCCGCGTGGGCGGACAGGTCGGACTCGGCCTCCTCGACCATGGACAGGATGCGCTCGGCGTGCATGACGAGCCGGCGGCCCGCGTCGGTGAGCTCCGCGCTGCGCGCGGTCCTGTCGATCAGCGCCGTGCCGGTCTCGCGTTCGAGCGCGACGAGTTGTTGCGAAACCGCCGAAGGACTGTACCCCAGCGACTCGGCGGTCGCCGAGATGCTTCCTCGGCGTGCGAATTCGCAGATCAGCACCAAACGCCGCAATTCCAGCATCAGACTTCCTTACGCCTACCCATGAAAAGCCTCGCTTGTCCTGATGCCTGAAGGCAACCACCCTGGGAACGTGACAAACATGACGGTAACTCTGTCCGCCACTTTGGCGGCGAACGAGGACATCGAACGAAGACGACGCGCCGGGGAACGTGTGCTGCACCTGGCCTTCGGTGAGGCCGGTCTGCCCGTCCACCCGGCGCTGCGCGAGAGGCTGGCCGCCGCATCGGAGCACAACGGCTACGGACCGGTCGCGGGGGCGTCCGGACTGCGGGTCGCGGCGGCGGGCTACTGGACACGACGGGGGCTCATCACCGACCCCGAACTGGTCGTCTGCGGACCCGGCAGCAAGTCGCTGCTGTACGGCCTGCTCCTGGCGATCGGCGGAGACATCGTCTTGCCCATGCCCAGCTGGGTCAGCTACGCCGCGCAGGCCGACCTCGTCGGCGCCCGCCCCATCCTGGTGCCCGCACCTCCAGGAGAGGGCGGAGTGCCCGACCCCGACCTGGTGGCCGCCCAGGTGCGGCTGGCCAGGGCGCAGGGCAGGACCGTGAGCTCGGTGCTGGTCACGCTCCCCGACAATCCGACGGGACGGCTGGCCAACCCGGCGACCGTGGGCCGCCTGGTGGAGGTCGCCCGCGAACTCGATCTCATGATCATCTCAGATGAGATCTACCGCGACCTGCTGCACGACCCCGACCTGCCGTACACCTCCCCGGCCGACCTCGCACCCGAGCGCTCGATCGTCACCACCGGCCTCAGCAAGAGCCTGGCTCTGGGCGGCTGGCGGATCGGCGTCGCGAGGCTCCCCGACGGCGGGCACGAACTGCGCGCCCGCCTGCTCGCGGTTGCCAGCGAGATCTGGTCGGCGCCTGCGGCACCCGTGCAAGAGGCCGCCGCCTACGCCTTCAGCGACCCCCGCGAGCTGACCGAGCGCATCACCCGCAGCCGCCGGCTGCACGGCCTGGTCGCACGTGCCGTGCACGACAGGTTCGCGGAGATCGGCGCCGACGTGCCCACCCCTCAGGGCGGCTTCTACCTCTACCCCGACCTCAGCCATCTCAGGCTCGGCGGCTCCGCCGAGATCACCAAACTCCTGCTGGAGAACCACGGCATCGGTGTCCTGCCGGGGCACGCCTTCGGCGACGACCCCGCCGCCGCCCGGATGAGGGTGGCGGTGAGCCTGCTCTACGGCGACACCGCACAGCAGCGGCTGACCGCTCTGACCAGCCCCGACCCGCTCGAACTCCCGTGGATCGCGGCCAATCTCCACCATCTGTCGATGGGCCTGAAGGACCTCTCGCTCGTACGTCACGGCGCGACCGCCGGGCCGGACCCCGCCCTCGTCGCCGCGCACTGAAGCGGTCCCCCGGTAGGCCCACCAAGCCGGAGAAACCGGTCCCCCACCCCCACGAGGGGTCGTCGACCTGCGGAGACAACCCTGTCCGCAGCTGACCGGCCCGCGCACCGGCAGGTGTCATGATCGTTCTTCCCGTCACGGCCCCGCCCGAAATCACTGGGCGGGGCCGGTATTTTTGCCTGCCCGCCGGCGCTCTGTATGACACGCCCCCGCGTGTGCCCGGTGTCGCCTGAGTGTCATACCCAGCCGGCCATCAGCATCCAGGGGCGAGTTCAACGCCTGATCAACGGCGGATCAACGCCTCGGTGAACGGTCAGCCGGCGTCTAGGTGACGAGCAACGATGGATCTATCATCTGGTACCAAATCGTTCCATTGCTTGGAGACAGACGGCATGGCTGGTCAGAGCGTTCCAGGCGGGCTGCGGTTCGCCGTGCTCGGTCCTGTCCGCGCGTGGCGCGATGGCCGGGAACTCGACCTCGGCACCCCGCTGCAGCGCTCCATTCTCGGCATGTTGCTGCTGCGGGAAGGGCACGCGGTCACCCCCAACGAGATGATCGACGCGGTCTGGGGTGAGGAAGCGCCGCCGCGCGCTTTGGGCGCCCTGCGCACCTACGTCTCCAGGCTCCGTACGGTGCTCGAACCCGACCGGCCC
>NZ_SMJZ01000006.1 GCF_004348345.1 Nonomuraea longispora | reverse complement strand
GGCCGGAGGTGCGCCGGGGGCGAGGTCGTCAGGGGCGTCCGGCCACGACTCGTCGGTGGTGGGAGGACCTGGAGGTGCGGCCGGAGGTTGGCCGGGATCCTTGGCCGCGGCTTCCTGGTCGTCGTGGGAGGCGCCGTTGGACGAGCCGTGGGAGGCGCCGTGTGACGCCGTACGGCCCTGGGAGCCCGGCGTGCCATGGGACGAGGACGAGGCAGGCGCTCCCTGCGGCCCGGCCGGCCCCTGGCCCCCGCCATGAGAGGGCTGCTGCGGACGGGCGGGGCCGCGCGGGGCGGACGGCACGGGAGACCCGCCGACGACCGCCTCGACCCGCCACGTCCCGCCTAGCACGTCACCGAGCGCGGCGGCCACGACGGCGTCCTTGCCGCCGCCCGTGAAGTTCTTCATCGCGCCGACCTGGGTGAAGCCGAGCGTCACGAGGTTGCCCTCCACGCCGACCACCTGGGCGTTGGTGCTCACGTTGGCCCAGACGACGATGCTGCGCTGCTTCAGAGCAGCCAGTACGTTGGCCCACTGCGCCTGAATCGCCCCCGGTCCCCCAGCGACGGGAGCACCCTGGGAACCGTCAGCGACACCACCTGCCGCAGGCGCCTCGCTCTCGGCCTGCTGCCCTCCACCCGTACCAGGGCGAACAGGCGTGGGCCAGTCATCACCGGACTCGGCCGGCTGGGCCGCGCCTGAACCATCCGGCGCGTCACCCTGACCGGCCGGCGAAGCGGCGACCCGCCTCTGCCCCGACCCTCCGGCGACACCGGAACCCCCCGCCGTGCCGGCACCGGCGGACAGGCCGGAACCAGCGGATGCGCCGGAACCAGCAGGCACCCCGGATCCCGCCGGCGCACCGGAACCCGCAGGGGCGCCTGAGGCGGCGCGGGCGGCCATCTGGGCGACCGCGCCGCCGCGTTCGAGGCGTTCGAGGCGGGCGAGCAGCGCCTCCTCGCCCTGCGCAGCGCCGGGCAGCAGCACCCGCGCGCACATCAACTCCAGCAGCAGGCGCGGCGAGGTGGCGCCGCGCATCTCGGTGAGACCGGCGTTGAAGATCTCGGCGGCGCGAGTGAGCTCGGCCGGCCCCATCGAGGCGGCCTGCTGGACGAGACGCTCCAGCTCGTCGGCCGGCCGGTCGAGCAACCCGCTCGACGCCGCCTCGGGAACGTTGGCCAAAATCACCAGGTCGCGGAAGCGTTCGAGCAGGTCGGAGGCGAAGCGGCGCGGATCGTGGCCGCCCTCGATGACCCGGTTGACCGTGTGGAAGACCTGTCCGCCGTCTCGGGCCGCGAACGCGTTGACGACCTCGTCGAGCAGGTCGCCGTCGGTGTAGCCGAGCAGGGAGACGGCCTTGGCGTAGGTGATGCCCTCGTCGTCGGCCCCGGCGAGAAGCTGGTCGAGGACCGACAGGGAGTCACGCGCGGACCCGGCGCCCGCCCTGACCACCAGAGGCAGCGCGGTCGCCTCGAAGGGCACGTTCTCCGAGGTGAGGATCTCCTCCAGCAGCGCCCGCAACGTCGCGGGCGGCATCAACCGGAACGGGTAGTGGTGCGTGCGCGACTTGATCGTGCCGATGACCTTCTCCGGCTCGGTCGTCGCGAAGATGAACTTCAGGTGCGGCGGCGGTTCCTCGACGAGCTTGAGCAGCGCGTTGAACCCCTCGCGGGTCACCATGTGCGCCTCGTCGATGATGTAGATCTTGTAGCGCGCGGAGACAGGGGCGAAGAACGCCCGCTCACGCAGGTCGCGCGCGTCGTCGACACCGCCGTGCGAGGCGGCGTCGATCTCGATGACGTCGAGGTGGCCGGGCCCGGTGGGGGCGAGCGCGACACACGACTCGCAGGCGCCGCAGGGTTCGGGCGTCGGGCCCTGCTCGCAGTTGAGAGAGCGCGCCAGGATGCGGGCGCTGGAGGTCTTGCCGCACCCACGAGGGCCGCTGAACAGGTAGGCGTGGTTGATCCGGCCCGTACGCAGGGCCTGCCGCAGCGGATCTGTGACGTGTTCCTGACCCTTGACCTCGGCGAAGGTCCCGGGTCGGTACTTGCGGTAAAGCGCAAGGCTCATGCGACCATCCCGCCTGCGAGGGGGCTCTCAACGAAGAGACCCCCCGCACACCCGCCAGAGCCCGCTTATCCTTGCTGCCTTCCGGCCCTGGGGAGGTTCACAGGATGACGCCGCGCGAGGGGTCCGTAGACAGTCTAGCCTCATGCCGCAGTACTCGCTCCATCCCCGGCGACCCGGAAAAAACATGGTCTCCGTACGTCCCGGAGTCGGGTAAGCTCGTCGGCGGAGGATTCGCCTAGTGGCCGAGGGCGCACGCTTGGAAAGCGTGTAAAGGGCAACCTTTCGGGGGTTCAAATCCCCCATCCTCCGCCAGCTCGGAAGGGGTGCACCGTGATCGCGGTGCACCCCTTCCGGCTTTCCAGTCCCGCTTGGCTGTTCGGAAGGCCTCTGCAACTTGTTTCACAGTCAGCCGCTCGGTCGGCTCAGCGGGCAATTCTGGGTAGAACGTGTTCACGCTGAGCACTGGACGACGTGCCGTTGAGCACCGCTTACTTTGACCGGTGGCCGGACAGATCGTTCAGTCAGCCCCTGGGGCGATGGCCCACTGGCGGTTTCCGCCAGGTTCCTTCGACGACGAGCCCGTGACACTCGACGGCACGCCGGTGCTGGCCATGAGCGTCGCCGGCATGCTCGTCATGAAGGAGCGGTTCCCCCGCCTCGGCCATGGCCGAGCACGGCGGCAGAAGGACATCGCCGCTACCAAGACGCTCCGAGGGCTGGCCTGAACAAAGGCCCGCAGGACCCGCCTGACCACCATCTGCGCTTCGGGCCGGGGCCGGGGTGCGCGGGTCAGAGCAGATTCTTGATCGGCTGGGGTGGTTCCGGCACGGCCTGGGCGAGGACCTCGGTCGCCTCCCGGGGCGTGAGCAGGCGGGCGGAGCACAGGAGGCTGACGGAGTTTCCCCACTGTTCCCGTGCGTCGCCGTGGCGTTCGAGGCGGTGCAGCATGGTGCCGAGCCACCAGCGTGACCTGGCCTCCTTCAGGCGGTAGCTCGACTCGTGGAACAGCCGTGCCGCCGTCGTGTAGCTTTCCACCGCCTCGGTCAGCCGGCCGGCATGGCGGTAAACGTCGCCCAGCGAGTCGTGTGCCGACCCCTCACCGACGAACGGGTCCGTCTTCGGCCACAGCTCCACCAACTCGCGTGCCTCCGCGATCGCCTCGTCGAAGCGCCCCTGCCGGAAGTAGACATGCACCCGGTTGTTGCGGAGCACGTTCGGGGCGCCGGGGCGTTCGGCGTCGTCGTTGAGCGCCAGAGCGGCCTCCAGGTAGGCGAGCGCGTCGTCGAGACGTCCCACGATCGTGTGGATGACGCCGAGGTTGCTGAGGGCTCCCACCTTCCTACGGGGCAGTCCGGCGCGGTCCCAGTCGGTGAGAGCCGTCTTCAGTTGCGCGATGGCCTCGCCGTAGCGGCCCTGATCACGGTGAACCCAGCCGAGGAAGCTGCGGAGCTGGGCCTTGTCCTCCCATGCCGCGGCGCGATCGGCCGCGTCGATGGCGTGCACGTAGAGGTCGGCCAGTTGCGTGTGCCAGCCCTGGTAGCTGAAGGGCCAGTGGAGTGCGATGGCCAGGCCGACGGCGGTCACCGGGTCGGGACCGGCCAATGCCTGCTGCGTGGCGGCGATCAGGTTGTCCCGCTCGGCCTGCAGCCACCGTTCCGCCTCGGCCAGTTTCTTGAAGGTGGGTTCGGGCAGTTCGACGGGGCATCGCAGTACGGGATCGCTGTTCAACATGGTGCACACCGTCCAGGTGGTGCACAGATAGTGGTGCAGCACTCGCTGTACGGCGGTGGCGCGCTCCTCCTCGGACAGGTCCTGGTGTGCCCGTTCGCGGGCATAGAGGCCGACCAGGTCGTGGAACTGGTAGTGGTCAGGCCCGGCGGGTTCGACAAGGCGGGCGTCCTGAAGGCGTTCCAGTGCGGCTTCCGCGCGGTGGTGCGGCCAGCCGGTCAGGGCGGCGGCTGCGGCGGGGGTGTGGGTGGGCAGGTCGAGCAGGCCCAGCAGGGGCAGCAGGTGGGCGGCGTCACGGCCGGCGGGTTCTTCGTGGAGTTGGTCGTGGCCGACCGCGACGCTGGCGCGGACGGCCAGATCGGCGTACTCCAGCACGTCCAAGCGGCGGGTGGCGTCGGCCAGCTGCACCTCCAGGTCGGACAGGGTCCAGTCGGGGCGAGCGACCAGGCGGGCGCCGACGATCCGCAGGGCGAGGGGGACGCCTCCGCACAGGTGGGCGATCCGCTCGGCGGCCTGCGGTTCGGCGCGTACCCGGTCGGCTCCGGCCAGTCGCGACAGGAGCACGGTGGCGTCGTCGGCATTCAGGGTGCCCAGGTGGAGGTGGCGGGCGTCGTCCAGGACGGCCAGCGGGTCCCTGCTGGTGATCAGGACCCGGCAGCCCGGGCCGGCGGGGATGAGCGGGCGGATCTGGCGGACGTCTCGGGCGTTGTCCAGGATGACGAGCAGGTCGCTGGTCGCGGTCAGGGAGCGGTAGCGGGCGGCGGCCTCCCCCTGGTCGGCGGGAACGGCGGCGCCGTCCAGGCCGAGGGAGCCCAGCAGGTGGCGCAGGGCTTGGGCCGGGGTCAGCGGGTCGACGCCGGGGGTGGCCCCGTGCAGGTTGAGGTAGATGACGCCGTCGGTGAACCGGGCGGCCATCGCGTGGGCGACGTGGACGGTCAGGGCGGATTTGCCGATGCCGCCGGGCCCGTCGATCACCGTGATGACAAGTCCGTCGGCAGGGCCGAGTGCCGTGCGCAGGAAGTGGATCTCGGCGGCGCGGGCGGTGAAGGCGCGGGTGTCGGCGGGCAGTTCGAACAGCACGTTCGGCCGGCTGACCGTGACCTCTTGGGCCGGTGCGGTCAGGTCGAGGGCCGGGTCATCGGCCAGGATGGCCTGGTGCAGGCGGCGCAGTCCGGTGCCGGGTTCGATGCCGAGTTCGGAGACCATGACCCGGCGGGTGTCCTGGTAGACGGCGAGTGCTTCGGAGGTGCGGCCGGCGCGGTGCAGGGCGAGCATGAGTTGCGCGGCGGGGCGTTCGCGTAGTGGATGGGCACGCACGTGTCCGGCCAGGTCGGCGGCCACCGCGTGGTGGTCCCCGGCGGCGAGGCGGAGGTCGGCGTGGGCTTCCAGGACGGAGAGGCGTTCTTCTTCCAGGCGGGCGGCTTCGGTGCGGGCCCAGAGGGTGGTCATTTCGGCCAGGGGTTCTCCTCGCCACAGTCGCAGGGCCGCTCGGAACAGGGCGTCCGCCGTGGCGCCGTCCCCCTGCTCCTGGCTGGTACGGGCGCGTTCGGCCAGTCGTAGGAACAGGTGGGCGTCGATGTTGTCCGGTTCCAAACCGATCCGGTAGCCGCCGGGCACGGTCTGGATGATCCTTTCCGTGGCGTGGGGCCCGAGGGTCTCACGGAGTTTCGAGATCACGATGTGAAGTTGTTTGGCCGCGGTCTCCGCGGAGTCGTCTCCCCAGATGTCGGTGACGATCCGCTCGGCGCGTACGGCCTGCCCTGCGCTCAGGGCGAGTCTGGCCAGCACACCGATTCGTCGATGCCCGACGAGCCGTACGGGTTCGCCGGCGGCCAGGACCCGCAACGGGCCGAACAGCCTGATCTCCAGCGCCATCAGGAGATGCTCCCCTCGTTTGGCGGAGTCGGCGCAACCCTGAGGTGGCCGGGCTCCTTCGTGGCGATGACGTATGGCGCCATGATCCACAGATTCCGCGTAGACGTGCCGCGTTGCAGATGCCTTACAAGTGCCTGGGCAGACTACTGGTCGATCAGACAAGACCTGCCCGCTCCGCCGGTTCGACCTGCGGGTCCCCGGGCCAAGTGCCCCCGTGTCCCTCTGTAGGGTCGGCGTCATGCCTGATGTGATCACAGTCCGCTCCGCGCAACCCGGTGACGGGGATGTTCTCGGGGAGATCCACGCCCTGTCCTGGGGTGTCTCTCACGGGCCGCTGTGCACGCCGAAGGTCGCCGCGGCCGGGGTCGAGGAGCGTCGCTCCAAGTGGCACGGCATTCTGGCCGAGGACGCGGACACGATCCTGCTGGCCCGCCTGAACGAACGGCCGGGGGCCTTCGCCCGGTACGGGGCCTCCACTTCCCGCCCCGGCTCCGCGGAGATCCATACCTTCTTCGCCCACCCGGACGTCTGGGGCAGCGGCATCGCGACGGCCCTGCTGGAGGCCGTCCTGGAGCGGGTGGGAGAGGCCGGGTACGCCGACGTGCACCTGTGGACGCTCCGCGACTCCGCCCAAGCGCGCCGCTTCTACGCCAAGAACGGCTTCGCCGAGACCGGCAGGACCCACGACCACGACTTCGGCGAGGGCGCACCGCTGGTGCTGGTCGAGTTGGAGCGGGCCGTGCCCGGCCGCTGAAACGACACCATGCTCAGTCCCGCGCGGGTCCTTCGGCCAGGGCCGACGGCGCGCGCCCCGACGGCCGCGTCGACTGCCGTGGCTCGCTGTCGGGCAACCTCGGCCTGGGCATCGCGGTCAAGTCGCAGATCACCGACACGAAGGTCACGCAGGTGGCAGGGAGCGTGACACCCATAGGGTGTGTCGATGGTAGGAAACAGCCCAAAGCAGGCAAAGGCCAGGCTGTCCTGGATATATCCCGCCATGCTGGTGCTGGTGCTCGCCGACCTGTTCCTGATCGACGTCCTGCCGGGCGGCCTGAGCGTGCACAGCCTGGTCGGGCTGGTGCTCGTCTCGGCCGTCGCCCTGCACCTGTTCGACCAGCGCGCCTGGATCAGTCGTACGGTCCGCCGGCTGCTGTCACGGCGTGGGCTGCACAAGGCGGTGCGGCGCGTGGGTGTCCGGGACGGCTTCCTGCTGATCGCCGGCCTCGCGCTGATCGTCACCGGGCTGGTGCAGTGGAGCGGCGTACCGGCCGCCAAACCGTGGCACAGTACGGCGACCGTGGCCTTTCTGATCACCGCAGGCGTGCACCTCTGGGGCAACCGGCGCAGACTGGCCCACCGTATTCGTGAGACCGGCCGCCTCTTCCGGCCGGGCCGCTTACCCGGCCGCGGTCAGACCAGCTCGGCCCAGGGCGACGGCGGGTTCGCCGTGAAGAAACGCAGCAGGCCCAGCAGGCGGCCGGCCGGGGGCGCGGTCCAGTGACGCTCCCCCGGCCTCGGTACGGGATCGGCCAGGCGCCCGAGCGCCCAGGCGAGGTGGACCTGCAACACACGCGCCTCCCAGCAGCCGCCGGAACCGTCTTCCTCGGAGTACCCGCCGAGCATGGCGGAGACGGCGCTCAGCGGCATCTTGGCGAACTCGACCGCCGGGTCGGCCCAGTGCGCGTCGCCCCAGTCCACGATGCCGGTCAGAGCGGCTTCCGAGGCGAGCAGATTCTGCGGGGCGACGTCGCCGTGCACCAGGACCATGGGCGGCTCGGCCGGCACGTACGGGCTGAGCACGTCGAACCATCCGGTGAGCCAGCGGGCGGCCTCGGCGTCGATCCAGCCGTCGGCGAGGAGCCGGTCCAGCAGCACTCGCGGATCGCCGGGAGGTTCGTCCCGCGGGACGGCGGACAGGCCGTCCTCCGGCGTCGGGGGCAGCCGGTGCAGCCTGGCCAGTTCGCGGCCCACCTGCCGGTGGACTCGCTCCGCCTGGTGGGCGGGCAGGTCGAGCCTGGCCAGATCGGCTCCCCGCACCCGGTCGAGCACCATGTACGGCACGTCGACCTCGGCGCAGGTGTCGTCAAATGTCACGACCTCAGGCGTCCGTACGCCGAGCCGCCGGGCGGCGGGGATGACCGACGCCTCCTTCACGAGGTCGGCGAGGAACCGCGGCGTACGCGGGATCCGCAGCACGAGGCCGTCGCCTATCAGGTAGGCCCGGTTGGCGACACCGGACAACGCCGGGCGTACTGACTCGGCGGTGTGCCCGTGCCGGGCGGCGATGGCGGCCAGGGTGTCCTGGGTCGGCTCGTACTCCTCCATGGAGCAGCATGCTGGCAGAGCGCGGCATGCGCGGTCCTTCCCTTTTCCGGGGCGTCTCAGGCGGGCGCGAGGGCCTTGGAGCGGTCGGTGGCCATGAGGACGGCGAAGCCCCCGAGCAGGCTGCCCATGATGTAACGCTGCACGCGCAGCCAGGCGGGGCGGCCGGCCAGGAACGCCGCCAGCGCCCCCGCCGAGATCGCGATCAGGCCGTTGACCGTGGTGGCGACCACGATCTGCACCGAGCCGAGCGCGAGGCTCTGCAGCAGCACGTGACCCATCGACGGGTCGATGAACTGCGGGAGCAACGACAGGTACAGAATGGCGATCTTGGGGTTCAGCAGGCACGTCAGCAGCCCCATGCCGAACAGCCTGGCCGGCCGCTCCACCGGGAGGTCGCGCGCCTGGAAGGCCGACGTGCCGCCGGGCCTGACCGCGTTCCATGCCAGCCAGAGCAGGTAGGCGGCGCCGGCCAGCTTGAGCGCGGTGTACGCGGCCGGCACGTACGCGAAGACGGCCGTCAGTCCCAGGCAGGTCGCCGTCAGATAGACGGTGAAGCCGAGCACGACCCCGGTGAGGGAGATCAGCCCGGCCCCGCGGCCCTGCGTGATCGACCGTGAGACCAGATAAACCATGTTGGGGCCTGGTGTGAGAACCATGCCCAGCGAAACCAGCGCAATACCGATCAATTCCACCGTCATGTCGGCAGCTTATCCCCGCTATATCCTCGCTATATCCCCCATATCCGGAAAAAACGCCCCACCATGCCACCCTGCGTATTCATGAAACTACGGGGGATGACATTTGCAAGGAGGTGGCATGCAATTCGATGACGACAGGCCTCTCGACCCGTCCCAAGTCGAGGACGTACGGGCTCCGCGCCCGCGACGCGGCGGTGGCGGCAGGCCGGGCGGCTGCATGGTGCCCGTCGGCGGCCGGCGCGGCGGCTGCCTGACGCTGGCGGTGGCGGTGGCGGGGCTGCTGCTGTTCGGCGTCGTCCCCTCGCCGTTCAGCGGTGACGAGAGCGAGCGTCAGGGCGAAGGGCAGGCGCCGAGCGCCCCTCCGGCCCGCTCACCGGACGGCAACCTGACCGAACGCTGCCGTACCGGCGCCGACGCCGACCAGTCCGAGGACTGCCGCATCGTCGGCACGGTCAACAGCATCCAGTCGTACTGGCGGGCGGAGTTCGGGCGGCAGGGGCAGGGGGCGTACCGGCCGGCCAGGACCGTGCTGTTCTCCCGGACGGTCAGCACCGGCTGCGGCGCGGCCGACTCCGCCGTCGGGCCCTTCTACTGCCCGCCCGACCGCAAGGTCTACCTCGACCTGACCTTCTTCGACACCCTCCAGCGGAACTTCGGCGCCGAAGGCGGACCTTTCGCCCAGGCATACGTCGTCGCCCACGAGTACGGCCACCACGTACAGAACCTGCTCGGCACCATGGAACGCCTCGGCGGCGCGGGCCTGCCGGGCGCGGGCAGCGCCTCCGTACGTCTGGAGCTGCAGGCCGACTGCTACGCGGGCGTCTGGGCGCGCAACGCGGTCAGAACCGGCTTCTACGACGAGCCGTTCTCCGAGGCCGACATCCACCAGGCGCTCAGCGCGGCCGCGGCGGTGGGCGACGACAGCATCCAGCGGCGCTCGCAGGGCCGGGTGAACCCCGACGCCTTCACGCACGGCACCTCGCGGCAGCGCGCGAAATGGTTCAGCAGAGGATATGAGAGCGGTGAACCCCAGCGGTGCGACACCTTCTCCGGCGCCATCTGAGACCTGAAAAATCGATCACGAGACCCGGCGAAACCCCTTTTCCAGCAGGGCTGTGAAAACCCGTACGCGCGGGCGGAACTGGGCCGACGCAGCCCGGATAACGCAAGGAATCGGATTCTCTCCTAAAATCAGGGGGGTGATCTTCAAGCTTGTCGGCGACGGACGCCCTTATCCAGAACACGGTCTGACGCCCCGGGAGTGGGCGCAGATCCCGCCACGGCAGGTCCGGCTCGACTCGTTGATCACCACGAAGGCCATGCTGGACCTGCACTCACTCCTCGCCGCCGACTCCACGTTCTACGGTGACCTCTTCCCGCACGTGGTGCAGTGGCAGGGCGAGCTCTATCTTGAGGACGGCCTGCACCGCGCGTTGCGCGCCGCCCTCCACCAGCGATCGATCCTGCACGCCAGGGTCCTGGAGATCCCCGACTGAGGGGTGGGGCGGACACGCGAAAGGGCCCCCGGAAAGTCCGGAGGCCCTTGGGCGGATGGCGGTGGTGGTGGGATTTGAACCCACGGATGAGTTGCCCCATCACACGCTTTCGAGGCGTGCGCCCTCGGCCACTAGGCGACACCACCGCGAACGAGCTTACCGGATCCTGCGGGTAGCGAAGAACCGCTTTAGTACGGCCGAGCACTCGGCGGCCAGAACCCCCATGACGACCTCGGGCCGGTGGTTGAGCCGGCGATCGCGTACGACGTCCCAGAGCGAGCCCACGGCGCCGCCCTTCTCGTCGACGGCGCCGTACACGATCCTGTCGACCCGCGCCAGCACCGCGGCGCCCGCGCACATCGTGCAGGGTTCCAGGGTCACCACGAGCGTGCAGCCGGTCAGCCGCCACTGCCGGCGGCGGGCGGCGGCCCGCCGGAGCGCGAGCACCTCGGCGTGGGCGGTCGGGTCGGCGGAGGACTCGCGGTCGTTGCCCGCCGCGGCCAGGACCTCGCCGAGCCGGTCCAGCACGACGGCCCCCACGGGGATCTCTCCCCTGTCGGCCGCCGCGGCGGCTTCGGCCAGGGCGAGGCGCATGGCTTCCTCGTGGGTCACCGCAGCCGGTCGAGTTCGTCGGTGAACGACAGCCGCTCGGCGATCACCGACAGGATGTCGGCGGGCAGCATGCCCTCTTCCATGCTCAGCTCCAGCAGTTCTTCCGAGCTCACGCCGAGGTCGCTGAGCAGCTCGAAGTCGCCGGCGGGGCGCACGCCGAGGCCGTTGCCCTCCTTGTCGGGGACCACTCCGGCGAACTCGGCGAACAGCTCGCCCAGGCTGTCGGAGGCGACCGCGTGCACATCGGAGAGGAAGACGCGCGGCTCGTCGTCGCCGCGGTAGCGGACGAGGGCGAACCATTCGTCCTCGACCTCAACGCAGAGCAGGGCCAGCTCGTCGCCCGTGAGCCCCAGCGTCTCCATCACGGTGTCACCGAAGTCGTCGACGATCTCGGCGTCGTCCAGATCGACCTCGGCGCCGCTCCAACCATCGGAGGTCCTGACAAAAGCCGCAGAGAAGGTGTTGGACGCCATGTCCGCGCTCCAGGGGGTCAGCCGAAGACCGATTCGATGGCACGCTCGAACGGCTCGGAGAAGCCGAGCCGGGCGGCGATGCTGGACAACACGTCTTCGGGCAGCAGGTCAATGTCGCCGGAGAGGATGCCCAGCTCCATCTCGTCCAACCCGAGATCGGCGAAGATCGACAGATCTCCGGCGGGAAGCACGGTCTCCTCGTCCTGGAGGATCTCGTCGAGCTCCTCCTCGTCGGGGACGGGCACGTCGAGGTAGTCGAGCACCTGCTCCGCGAGCGGGAAGTCCCATGAGGCGGCGATGTCGGAAAGGAACACGTCGACCCGCTCGCCGAGGACCCGCAGCGCCACGAAGAACTCGTCGCCGACCGCGACAAGACCGATCGTGCTGCTCTCGCTCGGCTGCTGCCTGAGGGCGTGGATCAGCCCCTTGAGATCGGACGTGAGCGTGCTCGGCAGCAGCCCCGCCTCCCAGCGATCGTCCTCGCGATAAACCACGATGGCGAAGTCGAGAGCGTCTTCGTCTGTCATCGCCATCTCCACCCGACCTCTGACACGACAGATATCACCAACACCTAATCGTTCCAGAGTCGGCCACTGGTCGTGTGCCTCTCCGACCAAATTGTGATCAAAACCGATGAGGTGAGCGGCCGTGAGCAGCACGGTCTGCGTCCTCCGCCGTCACGAGATAGCGTGGCACCCTATGGAAACCCTCGTCGTCGACCATCCGCTCGTGGCACACAAACTGACCGCGCTGCGTGATGTCCGCACCGACTCGCCGACGTTCCGCAGGCTCGCCGACGAGCTGGTGACGCTGCTCGCGTACGAGGCCACCCGCGACGTGCGCGTCACCGACGTCACCGTCGAGACGCCCGTCGCCCCTGCCCACGGTGTCCGGCTGGCCAAGCCGCACCCGCTGGTCGTGCCCATCCTGCGCGCGGGGCTCGGCATGCTCGACGGCATGACGAGGCTGCTGCCCACGGCCGAGGTCGGGTTTCTCGGCATGATCCGCAACGAGTCGACGCTGCAGGCGGAGACCTACGCCACGCGCCTGCCCGACGACCTCTCCGGGCGGCAGTGCTTCGTGGTCGACCCCATGCTCGCCACCGGCGGCACGCTGGCGGCGGCCGTGCAGTTCCTGTTCGAGCGGGGGGCGGTCGACGTCACGGCCATCTGCCTGCTGGCCGCGCCCGAAGGCCTGGCCCACATGGACAAGGTGTTCGCCAACTCCGGCAAGCCGATCCGCGTGGTGACGGCCGCGCTCGACGAGCGGCTCAACGACAGCGGCTACATCGTGCCGGGGCTCGGCGACGCGGGCGACCGGCTCTACGGCGTGGTCTGACCCCCTGAAGCGGCGCAATCTGAAGCCCTGGCGTGAAAAGTCCTTTTTCCGTCACGCGGAGTCGTCACTTCGTTACATACTGTGGTTGAGTGGGTACGAAGAGACAGGAAGGCAACTTCCGCATTGCGCGTGGGGGAGCACGATGAGCGACATGCCCGGTGCCGAGGTGTTCTCGTGAACGATCACACCAAGGCCGATCCGACTCCGTACGCGGAGGTGGAGGCGCTGCTGCGCGACGAGTTCGCCGGCGTCCACTCCTCGACCACCGTAACGCGCTGCGTCGAAGCCGCGCACTACGGCGCGCTGGAGGTCACCGGCTACGCACATCCAGGGCTGGTGGAGCGCATCGCGCGTAAGCACCTTCACGTGTTGGCCCTGGTGGCCAGCGAACGTGGCTAGCAAGATCAGAACATACCCACCAAGTTACCTTTACCCCGGCACCCGGGTGGGTAATGTAGACGGTGGGTGGAGTGGGTAAGTGGCACGGAGGCGACAGTGCAGGTCAAAAAAGTCCTCACATACGGTGGTATCGCATTTGTCGCGTACTACCTGTTCGCGCGACCAGCTGACGCCGCGGACGCGGTGAGAGGAGCGTTCGACACGGTGTTCAACGCAGCCGACTCGCTGGCTCAATTCGTGAACAGCCTCGCATGAGACTTGTGACCCACGGGGACTCCGCTCCGTCGTCGGTCAACCGCTACCTCCTCCCCCACGAACAACAGGTCCTCATGGTGCGGCGGCACCCTGCCATCCTGCTCCGTCCGGTCGCCGAGGTCTTCGGCGGCCTGATCGTCGCGGGACTGCTCAGCAGCTTCTTCGGCGGCGCCGGAGCGGGTGGCACGGCGCTGGTCGTCGTCTGGTGGCTGTGGCTCCTGCTGCTGATCCGTTTCGTATGGAAAGTGGCGGAGTGGTCGGTCGATTACTTTGTGGTGACGTCCACGCGAATGTTGCTGACCACCGGGCTCATCACCCGCAAGGTCGCGATGATGCCGTTGGGCAAGGTCACCGACATGAGCTTCCAAAGATCTCTGCTTGGGCGCATGCTCGGTTACGGTGAGTTCATCCTCGAGTCGGCCGGCCAGGACCAGGCGCTGTCAACAGTCGGGTACATTCCGTATCCGGAGACCTTGTACCTCGAGGTCTGCCAGATGCTTTTCCCCGGCAAGGACGAGGGCGACGATTAATCTCCCTGCGGGGAATTCTTCACGTGGGGATACCCGATTCGGCTACTTCATGCAATCATTGCGTGTTGTTGACCCTTCCCCGCCTTGAGAGATGAGATGCCGAGTCAGGGAACCATCGGTGACCGCGTCCGAGGACTGCGGCTGAACAGGCGGATGTCCCAGGCCCAGCTGGCCGGGCCCGACCTGTCTGACAGTTATGTCTCGCTCATTGAGTCGGGTAAGCGCACGCCGACTCCCGTCGTGGCCCGGCTGCTCGCCGAGCGACTCGGCTGCACGACCGAGTTCCTGCTGCACGGGATCGAGCCCCGTCAGCGGATCGACACCGAGCTGGGACTGCGCCACGCCGAGCTGGAGTTGCAGCACGGCGACCCTTCCGCAGCCGCCGATCGTTTCACGGAGATCGTGAAGGCGGCCGACGAGGAAAACGCCATGCTCACCGCGCACGCCCGCTTCGGCAGGGCGCGCGCTCTTGAGGCACAGGGCCGGCTCGGCCAGGCCGTCGAGGCCTTCGAGCGCCTGCGCAGGGAGGCGTCGGCCCATCCCGAGCGGCTGGCCGACCTGCCGCTCGCCATCTCGCTGAGCCGCTGCTACCAGCGGGCCGGCGACCGGCTGCGCGCCCACGACCTGGCCGTCTCCGCGCTGCGGCAGGCCAGGCGGCTGTCCATCACGCAGGGTGAGGTCGCCATCGACCTGGCCACCGCGCTGGTGGAGGCACGCAGCGAGCGCGAGAGCCACTTCCCCGAGCTCGACTACGTGAAGGACGTGCTCGACCTGACCGGCGTCCCTCGGGTTGTGGACCGTTCCGGGGAGATCCGGTCCCTGTGGGAGGCCAGCTCGGCCGCCGCCGCGGGCGAGGACTCCGCGCTGGCCGTACGCCTCGCCGACGACGCGATCATGGCAGGGCGTGAGGCCCGTCTGGCGCTGCAGCTCGCACGGGCCGCCATGCACTGGTCGCGGCTGCCCACGGCCGGCATCTCCGAGGCCGAGCGGCTCGTCAGTGCCGCCTCCGAGGCGTTCGCCGTCTTCCCCGCCACCATCCGTGAGCACGGCGAGAGCCTCATCGTGCACGCGCGGGTGCGGGTGCGGGCCGGCGACCCGGCGCGGGCCGGAGAGCTCGCCACGACGGCCCTGGGGCTCTCCCACGACCGTTTCGGCACGACTACCGCCGAGGCGCACCTCGTCCTCGCCGCCGTCGCGCTCGAGCTCGGCGGCGACGCCGCGGCCCACGTGCGCAGCGCGCAGGAGCTGCTGGCCGGGCTCGACCGGCCGGTGTTCGGCTCCGACCGGTCGGCCGCGCGCTGCTGGCGCGAGCTGGGCGACCTCTACGGCAGACTAGGGTCCGTGACGCGGCAGACGGCGGCCTACCACAAGGCTCTCGAGTCGGCCGGGGTACGCTCCGCCATGGCGGGGGTGACGGTCGACACCAGCGTTTCTCGCTGAACCTCCGGGAGCTCCAGATTTGGCTTTTCGAGTCTGGAATAATTAGGGTCTACCAGTCATTCACTCATAGGATGATTGGCTTTCCCGGAGGAGGCGGACTGTGAGTCTGCGTACGGCGCAGCGGGCTTCGCTCGTCGACCAGGTGATCGAGCAGCTCAAGGAGCAGATCACCTCAGGGACGTGGCCGATGAACGGCAAGATCCCTACCGAGACGGTGCTCGCCGAGCAGCTCGGTGTGGGCCGCAACACCGTTCGGGAGGCCGTACGCGCGCTCACGCACGCCGGGCTGCTCGAATGCCGCCAGGGCGACGGCACGTACGTCCGGGCCACAAGCGAGTTGTCCGGCGCGATGTTGCGGCGGTTGCGCCAGGCCGAGCAGCTCGAGATCTTCGAGGTGCGCCGCGCGCTCGAGGTCGAGTCGGCGCGCCTGGCCGCCACCCGGCGCACCGACGAGGACATCCAGCGCATCGAGGCGGCGCTGGCCGAGCGTGACCGGGCCTGGGAGCTGGACGACCCCGACCACTTCGTCGAGGCCGACCTGGCCTTCCACATGGCGGTCGCGCACGCCACCCACAACATGGTGCTGATCGACCTCTACGAGGACTTCTCGGCGGCGCTGCGGGCCAGCATCACGGCCGCGGGCACGTCGCTGAACAGGAGCTACATCCCCCACGACGCGATCGCCAGAGCCATCGCCGCCGGCGACGCCTCGGCCGCCGAGCGGGCGGGGCACGCCTGCATGGAGCACATCCTCATCGCCCTCACCGAGTCATGACTGGCGCAGCGACATGACGAGGTAGCGGAAGACGGGCTGGGCGTCTCCGGGCACGTCCTGGATGAGGGCGGGCCTGGTGGGCGACTCCATGTTGATGCGCGCCAGCTCGCTCTCGATGCCGGTCAGCCCGTCGAGCAGGAACTGCGACTGGAAGGCGACCTGGATGTCGTCGCCGCGCAGCTCGCACTCGACCACCTCGGTACCGCGGCCGATGTCGCCCCCGCCGGCCTGGATGAGCACCTGGCCCTGGCTGAACGACAACCGGATCGCGGTGTTGCGCTCGGCCACCAGGGCCACCCGCTTGATGGCGTTGACGAACGGCGCCACCGCCACGTCGGCCCTGATCGACCAGTCGTTGGTCAGCCGCGAGCGGTAGTCGATGAACTGCTCGTCGAGCAGGCGCACGGTCGTGCTGCGGCCGACGCTCTCGAACCCGGCGACCCCGTCGCCCATCGAGACCGACACCTCGCCGCCGCGCAGCGACTTGGCCACCTCGACCAGCACGCGGGCAGGCACCATGGCGGAGACGGCGACGTCGGGGGCGACCGGACGCCAGGAGAAGTCGCGGGCGGCGATGCGGTAGCGGTCGGTCGCCGCCATCGCCACCGACTCGCCCTCGATGTCGACCCTGATGCCGGTGAGCATGGGCAGCGTGTCGTCGCGGCTGGCCGCCGGCGCGACCTGGCCGACGGCCGCGGCGAACACGCCGCCGCCGATCGCTCCGACGCTCGCCGGCATGGCCGGCATGGTCGGGAAGTCCTCCACCGGCATCGTGATCAGCCCGAACTCGGCGCTGCCGCAGGTCAGCACCGCCTCTGCGCCTTCGGTGACGATCTCCACGTCGTCGGCGGGCAGGCTCCGGCTGATCTCGGCCAGCAGCCGGCCGGGGATCAGCACGCTGCCCGTCTCGGCCACGTCGGCGTCGATCGCGGCCCGCGCGGAGACGTCGTAGTCGAACGCGGACAGGGTGAGCTCGTCGCCCGCCTCCAGCAACAGCCCGGACAGAACGGGCACCACAGGGCGGCTGGGCAGCATTCGGGCAGCCCACGCCACCGCATCTGCCAAAACATCGCGGTTAACCCGGATCTTCACCTGTTACCACCTCTTCGTCGCCTGCCCCTATGAAAATAGCCGCTGGGACCGACAACTCGGGGCGGGCGGCGAGGCTAGCGGCTGTTCAGGTACGCCAGAACGGCCAGCACCCGCCGGTTGTCGTCGTCGGACGGCGCCAGGCCGAGCTTGCCGAAGATGGAGGCCGTGTGCTTGGCCACGGCGCTCTCGCTGAGGTAGAGGCGTTGGGAGATGGCCGCGTTGGACCGGCCCTCCGCCATGGCCTCCAGCACCTCCCGCTCGCGGGGGGTCAGCGCGGCCAGTGGCTCGTCCCTGGCGTTGCTGGCCAGCAGCTTGGCGATCACCTCGGGGTCCATGGCCGTGCCGCCCGCGGCGACCCGGCGTACGGCGTCGACGAACTGGTCGGCGTTGAAGACGCGGTCCTTCAGCAGATAGCCGATGCCGCCCGAGCCGTCGGCGAGCAGCTCGCGGGCGTAGAGCTGCTCGACGTGCTGGGACAGCACCAGGATCGGCAGGCCGGGCACCTTCTCCCTGGCCGCGAGGGCGGCCTTCAGGCCCTCGTCGGTGAACGTGGGCGGCAGCCGTACATCGACGATGGAGACGTCGGGGCGGAGCTCCACCAGGCCCTTGAGCAACTCGGGCCCGCTCTCCACGGCCGCCACGACCATGAAGCCGTGGGCCTGGAGCAGGTGGACCAGCCCGTCTCTGAGCAGGTAGAGGTCTTCGGCGACGAGAACACGGTTTGTCATCAGCACAACACCTTGGCCGCCGGCTTGCCGGTGAGCAAGCGCTCGCGGTTGTGGGCGGCCGGGATCCGGATGGCCAGGACGTGCATGAACAGACCCACCGTGATCATGCCCAGAATCATGGGCCACTGCCAGAACTCGGGCAGGTGCAGCGCGAGGAACCAGGCCTTCTCCTCGGTTCCCAGGACCTTGAAGACGCCCGCCACGACCCCCTGCGGCATCGTCGGGCACCAGGCCGTCGCCCACAACATGACGACCGCCACCGTCTTCCATCGCGGCATCTTGTGCACGTCGCCCGCCCAGTGCTCGGGCAGCACCCGGGGCAGCTCCATCGTCACGGTGGTGGGCCCGCCCGGCGGGCTGTTCAGGGCGAGCACGCCGTCGAAGGCGGCCAGCCGCCGTTCGATGCCCGACAGGCCGGTGCCCTTCGACGGGTCGGCACCGCCCATGCCGTCGTCGGTGACCGAGATGCGCAGGTGAGGGCCGTTGGCGCTGACGTCGACCGTCGCCTTGCGGGCGTTGCCGTGCCGCGCCGCGTTGGAGAGCAGCTCGCTGACCGCGAAGTAGACCGCGGCCTCCACCGGAGCGTCGGGCCGGTGCGGCAGGTCGATGTCGACGGTGACGTCCATCGGGCTGTCCATGGCGAGCGCGCGGACGGCGTCGGCCAGCCCGCGCTCGGCCAGCACCGGCGGATGGATGCCCCGGATGACCCGGCGCAGCTCCGTCAGCGTCTCGGAGGAGGCGTCCCTGGCCTTGGCCAGCAGCGCCTTGGCAGCCTTGGGGTCCTGGTCGACGAGCTGCTCGACGGCGCCCAGCGTCATGCCGATGGCCACCAGCCTGGCCTGCGTGCCGTCGTGCAGGTCGCGCTCGATCCTGCGCATCTCGGCCGCCTTGGAGTCGTTGGCCAGGTTGCGGGTGCGCTTGAGATGGCTGACCTGCCCCGCCAGGCGGCTGGCGGTGGTCGCGCCGAGCAGCAGCTCGCTCCACTGCGCGTACAGGCGCAGGCCGCGTGCGGGAAGCACGACGAACAGCGGCACCAGCAGCGGCTTCACCACCACGTCGAGGACCAGCCAGAGCAGGTCACGCCACGAGCCCGGGTCGGTGAGCAGCCACTTCCACCGGTTGTTCCACGCCGGGATCCTGGGCGTCTTGTAGAGGGTGCGGTCGGAGCGGTACATGCCGTCCGCCTGCGGCACCGGGGGTGGCGGTTCGGGCAGGTACGGGGGCTCGATCTCGATGTCCGTCCACCTGCGCATCAGCCGCCGGTTCAGCTCGGCCAGGCCCCGGACCATCATCACCTGCCACGGGAACAGGAAGACCATGCCCAGGCCGAACGTCAGCAGCAGCATGAGCCCGGTCAGCGGGATCGCGGGCACCTCGAGGACGAGGAACGCGAGAAGCACCAGAATCCGGCCGAAGCTGCGAAGCATGCCTCTAGTCTGCGGCAACGGTGCGCCACGGTCACTGCATCTAAGTACACCCTTGGCGGGCATCCACCCGGATTCCCCCGCTCCCGCCGGATTTCTAGCGTCGATGACATGAAAATCATCGAGGTCAGGAACCTGCGCAAGCAGTATCCGAACCACGTTGCGGTCGAGGACGTGTCCTTCGAGGTGGCGGAGGGCGAGATCTTCGGCATCCTCGGCCCGAACGGCGCGGGAAAGACCACGACCGTGGAGTGCGTCGCGGGCCTGCGGGTGCCGGACGGCGGCACCGTACAGGTGGCCGGGCTCGACCCCCGGCGTGACCGGGCCGGACTGCGTCGGGTGCTGGGCATGCAGCTGCAGACCGCCGAGCTGCCGGAGAAGATCACGGTGTCGGAGGCCATGGACCTGTACGCCTCCTTCTACCCCAACCCCGCCGACTGGTCCGAGCTGATCGAGCGGGTCGGGCTCAGCGGCAAGCGCGACACCATGTTCAAGAAGCTCTCCGGCGGGCAGCGCCAGCGGCTGTCGGTCGCGCTCGCGCTGGTCGGCAGGCCGCGCGTGGCGGTGCTGGACGAGCTGACGACCGGGCTCGACCCACAGGCCCGCAGGGACACCTGGGAGCTGGTCGAGCAGGTACGCGCATCCGGGGTGACGATCGTGCTCGTCACGCACTTCATGGAGGAGGCCGAACGCCTTTGTGACCGGCTCGCGCTCATCGACGTCGGCAAGGTGGCCGCCATCGACACGCCGTCGGGGCTCACCGCGCAGGTGGGCGACGAGCAGCGGGTGACGTTCCGGCCGTCCGCGCCCGTCGACGACGCCGTGCTGCTCGCCCTGCCCGAGGTGCGCGACGTGACCAGGAGCGGCGACCAGGTCGTGGTGACCGGCTCGGGCAACCTCGCCCCCACCGTCACCCTGGCGCTCGCCCGGCAGCAGATCGTGCCCGGAGACCTGCGCATCGAGCGGGCCACGCTCGACGACGCGTTCCTCGCGCTCACCGGAAGGAAACTCTCGTGACGAAGATGTTGGTCCTGGAGGCCAGGCTCTACCTGCGTGACTGGCCGACGTTGTTGTTCACCATCGGGCTGCCGCTCGGGCTGCTGCTCGTGCTGGGCCTCAGCATCCCGGTCATGACGCAGGCCGGGGAGTCGGGCGAGCGCATGGTGGACGCCCAGCTGCCCACCATGATGACGCTGCTGGCGTTGCTCACGCTTTCCTGCAACATCGTGCCCGCGGTGCTCACCACGTACCGGGAGCGGGGGGTGCTCCGGCGGATGTCCACCACGCCCGTGCATCCCGCGCGGCTGCTCGGCGTGCAGCTGCTGATCAACCTGGTCGTCGGCGTGGTGTCCGCGACCCTGCTCATCGTGGCCGCCGCCGTGGTGTTCGGCGCGCCGCTGCCGGGGCGGCCGGTGGTCTTCGTGCTCGTGTTCCTGCTGGGCACCGCCGCGCTGCTGGCCATCGGGCTGGTGATCGCCGCGCTCGCGCCGAACGGCAAGACCGCGCCCGGCATCGGGGCCGTGGTGATGTTCCCGCTGATGTTCCTGGGCGGGATGTGGGTGCCGCGCGACATCATGCCGGACGCGGTGCGCGCCGTCAGCGACTTCTCCGTGGCCGGGCCGTTCGCCCAGGCGCTCAAGGACGCCTGGGCCGGGCAGTCTCCCGAGCTCGGGCACCTCGCGGTGGTGGCCGCCGGGCTGGTGATCTTCGGCGGTCTGGCCGTACGGCTCTTCCGGTGGGAGTGAGGCTAGCGCGCGGCCCACACGGGAAGCGCGCCGGTCACGCTGGTCATCAGCGAGTAGAGAGAGGTCGAGGCCGTGATGAACATGCGGTTGCGCTTGGGCCCGCCGAACACCAGGTTGGCGGTGAACTCCGGCAGCCCGAGCCGGCCGATCAGCGTGCCGTCGGGGTCGTAGCAGAGCACCGCCTTGCCGGCCGCGGTCCAGACGCGGCCGGTGTCGTCGAGCCGGATCCCGTCGAAATTGTCGTTCGCGGAGCCGTCGGCGAACACCTTGCCGCCCGTGAGGGAGCCGTCGTCGCGTACGTCGAACACCCGGATGTGCCTGGCCCGCGTGTCGGCGACGTACAGCAGGCTCTCGTCCGGCGAGAAGGCCAGGCCGTTGGGCCGCACGAAATCGTCGGCCACGACGAGGACCCCGCCCGTCACCGGGTCCGCGCGGTAGACGTGGCAGCCGTCGATCTCCTGCTCGGCCGCGTGGCCCTCGTAGTCGCTGAGGATGCCGTACGGCGGGTCGGTGAACCAGACGGAGCCGTCGGAGCGCACCACCGCGTCGTTGGGGCTGTTGAGCCGCCTGCCCTGCCAGCGGTCGGCGATCACCGTGATCGAGCCGTCGTGCTCGGTGCGGGTGACCCGGCGGTTGCCGTGCTCGCAGCTGATCAACCGGCCCTCGCGGTCGAGGGTGTTGCCGTTGGAGTAGCCGGCGGGCTGCCGGAAGGTGCCGACCACGCCGGTCGTCTCGTCCCAGCGCAGCATGCGGTCATTGGGGATGTCGCTCCAGACGAGGAACCGGCCGGCCGGGAAGTAGACCGGGCCCTCTGCCCAGCGGGTGCCGATGTGGAGGCGTTCGACCCTGTCGTCTCCGTTGACCGCGGCGAACCGTTCGTCGAGCACGTCGAACTCGGTGGGGATCGTGTCCATCATGGCATCTACCATACGGAGTTCGGAGCGTAGGGCAAAGTACGAGATATCATCCTGCTGTGGACGATATAGACAGGATGCTGATCGGTCTGCTGCAGGACGACGCGACGCGGTCGTACGCGATGCTCGGCAAAGCGGTGGGGCTGTCCAGCGGCGCCGCGCACGAGCGGGTGCGCAAGCTGCGCGAGCGCGGCGTCATCAGGCGCACCACGATCGAGGTCGACCAGGAGGCGATGGGGCGCACGGTCACCGCCTACGTGCTGGTCGACGGCAGCACATGGATGGGCGACAGCGGTGACCGGCTGGCCGCGATCCCGGAGATCGAGGAGGCGCACGTCATCGCGGGTCCCGCGTCGGTGCTGCTCAAGGTGCGTACGAGCGGACCCAAGGAACTGCAGGACCTCCTGCGTCAGGTCTTCGGGGTGGACGGGGTGACCGGCACCCAGACGGTCGTCGTCCTGGAGACGCTTTTCGAACGGACCCTCAAGTAAACTTCAGGTATGACGAAGGTCGCCTGGAACACACGAGAGCTCACCGTGGGCCAGCTCGCCGAGCGCAGCGGTGTCGCCGTCTCAGCCCTGCACTTCTACGAGACCAAGGGGCTCCTCACGAGCCGCCGCACGGCCGGCAACCAGCGCCGCTACGCCCGCGACAGCCTGCGCAGGGTCGCCTTCATCAGGCTGGCGCAACGCATCGGCATCCCCTTGAAGACCATCAAGGACGCCCTCAGCCGGCTACCCGACGAACGCACCCCTACCCGCGACGACTGGGCCCGGTTGTCGGCCGCCTGGCGGAGCGAGCTCGACGACCGCATCGAGCAGCTCCAGCGGCTGCGCGACGATCTCACCGAGTGCATCGGGTGCGGCTGCCTGTCGCTGGACCGGTGCCCGGTGGCGAACCCGTACGATCGGCTCGGCGACGAGGGGCCGGGCGCGCGGCGCATCGACACCCGGCTGTGCCCTCCCCACACGTCCTGCTGCGTCCCGCCGACCGAGGTGTCCTGAGCCCTGTTCTCCCGCGTGCCGCGGCTCCTCCTACGACGGGTTCTTCTGCGGCGGGACGATGAGCGTGGGCCGGCCCGCGTGGTGCAGCACGTGGTTGGAGACGCTGCCGAGCAGCACCGACCGGACCCCTGCCAGGCCGCGCGAGCCGATGACGACGAGCGAGGCATCGATCTCGTCCGCCACGTCCACGATCTTCTTCCAGATCGACTCGTTGTCGGCCACCGCCCGGTAGGTGACGTCGGACATCCCGCCCGCGACCGCCAGGTCCGCCCCCTCCTTCGCATGCTGCTCGGCCTGCGTGTGAGCCTCGTCCTCGGCTCCCACGCCGAACGCCGCCGCGACCAGCGGATATCTCCTGATCTGTACGAGCAGCGGCTCCCACACCGTGACGACGACGGTGGGCTCGGCGGTCAGGTGCTTGGCCGCGAACTCGATGGCGGCGCGCGAGTCGGCCGAGCCGTCATAGGCGACGAGGATGGTCATGGCGTTCTTCCCTTCGCTCTTCGGCAGAGCACCGAAGCTCCACCGGTGAAGCACCGGAGCGATCAGGCGCCATTCCGGGGGCCGCTGTCTGCTCGGTCACACCGTCACGGACGGACGGCGGGTGTGACCGGCCGTCCGCGCTCCTCACCCCTGCCTAAAGCTATTAGGGAAATTCCTTATAGTTGTCGGCGAACAGGAGGAAGCTCATGGTGAGAGCAGGGCTGACCCCCGAACGGCTGACCCGGGCGGGGGCGGAGCTGGCCGACGAGGTCGGCTTCGACCAGGTGACCGTTTCGGCGCTCGCCCGGCGGTTCGACGTCAAGGTCGCGAGCCCCTACTCGCACCTGAAGAGCTCTCACGACCTCAGGACCAGGATCGCCTACCGACAGACAGATCCCCGACGACCGGCTGGCCATCGCCGAGGCCCAGCCCTCCGGCGTACGCCTGGTCTTCCGCACCCGGGCCACCACGATCGAGCTGGACACCCTGCCCACCAGACGGGTCATCCAGGGGTACCCTCCCCCGGCGGACGGCGTGTACGACCTGCTGGCCGACGGCCGGCTCGCCGCCCAGGCCACCGTGGCAGGCGGCCGGCTCCGCACGATCACCGACATGGTCACCCAGTCCTTCGAAGTGCGTGAGGGGCCGGCCGGCACCGCCCGGTTCACCGATCTGCCGGCGGGCGACAAGGACATCGAGATCTGGCTCCCGCACACGGAGGTCACCGAGCTGATCGCCCTGCGTACCGATGCCCCGGTCGAGCCGGCACGAGACACCGGGCGCAGGGTGTGGCTGCACCACGGCAGCTCGATCAGCCACGGCTCGAACGCCACCCGTCCGACCGCCATCTGGCCGGCCCTGGCCGCCGCCCAGGGCGAGGTGGACCTGGTCAACCTCGGGTTCGGCGGCAGCGCCGTGCTGGATCCGTTCACGGCACGTACGATGCGGGACACCCCCGCCGACCTGATCAGCGTCAAGCTCGGCATCAATGTCGTCAACGGCGACCTGATGCGCCTGCGCGCCTTCACCCCTGCGGTCCACGGCTTCCTCGACACCGTCCGCGAGGGGCATCCGACCACTCCGCTGCTGGTCGTGTCCAGCATCCTGTGCCCGGTCCAGGAGGACACCCCCGGCCCGCTCGCGCCCGACTACGACGGCGTGACCCTGCGGTTCAAGGCCACGGGCGACCCGGCCGAGCGCGCCGCCGGCCGCCTGACCCTGAACGTCATCCGTGGCGAACTCGCGCGGATCGTCGAACAACGTACGGCCGACGACCCGAACCTGCACTACCTCGACGGCCGTGCCCTTTACGGCGAGAGCGACTACGCCGAATTCCCCCTGCCCGACGAGATCCACCCCGATCCCGCAGGGCACCGCCGCATCGGCGAGAACTTCGCGCGGCTGGTCTTCGGCGACGGCGGCCCCTTCGCCGCGAAGACCGGCTGAGGGCCGCGCGGCCGATTACCCTGTGAGGCCCGGCGCTCGGGGGCTGGGGCAACGGCGACATCGTCGACATCCCCGAGCAGGCCTGAGCAGGCCCGCCGGGAAACCGGATGTTCTCGGTCTCGACCGGATCCGGCTCGCTCCACCATTCGGATTCCCAGCCGCGCGACTCGATTACCCGCCTGCTCCAGGCGAAGGTGAACGCGACCTCTGGACGCGCCAGCCGCCCGTCAGAGTCACCCGTGCCCGCCGGCGGTCGCGAGTGACCGGAGCTTCCCGCCGTTGGCGTCGAGCCAGCGGGTCGTGTCCTCCAGCTTACGGATCCGGTCGGCGACCTCGCCGAGCTCTGCCTTCCCGTTCAGCCAGCGGCCCCCTCGCGACAGAGCGCTACCGACGGCCCGGGCGAGGAGCAGCCGGGGCAGCGCGTCGGCCTCGGCGGCGTCCAGCGGGCGGACCGAGGCGTACCCCCGGAGAAAGGCCGCCGTGCGGAGTTGCCAGTCGCGCGTCTCCAAGGCCCCGCTGTAGAACAGCGCCGCCGTCACGTCCTGAACCAGAAAGCCGACCCCGGCGAACTCGAAGTCGAGCACCCCGCTCACCTCTCCGGTGTCCTCGTCGACCAGCACGTTCGAGGCCGCCAGGTCACCGTGGATGACCTGGGTCGGCAGCGCGCCGCCGCCCGCAAGCCACTCCCGCTCGACGCGGCGCGCCACGGCGTCGAGACGGGCGACCCGCTCCGTGCTGATCCCGGCGGCGCGCAGCTGACGGCAAAGGGCGCCAATGTGCGGCACGGCGGGATGCGTCAGAGGATTGTCGCGCCAGTGCCCCAGCCCGTCTTCTGGCGGCACGCCCAGCATCGCCTCGCCGAGCAGCCCGGCCGCCCGACCGAAGCGCTCGAGTGCCGTCTGGCCCGTGAGGTCGGGCCGCACGCCGGGGATCCACCGGCAGACGGTCGCGGGCCCGGCCGCGGTCTCGATCACCGTGTACCCGCTGAGCGCGGCGACTGGCTCAGGCACCTGGAAGGGAAGTCCGGCCTGCCGTAGCCACCGCAAGATCTGGTGCTCGGCGTCCACCTGCGCGGCGGACAGGGACTGGCTGACCTGGAGCACGAATCGGAGGTCCGCCTGGCGGAGCATGAACGTCTGGTTGTTGGTTCCCTGCTCGGCTCGGGTGATCGTCGTGCCCGGGGGGAAACCCCACGCTGCAAGCAGCCGTGGCAGGAACTCGAGATCGGCGGGCGCGCTCACGCGCCAATTCTGGCGGCATGCCCAGACCGGCGCGCAACCGGTTATAGGCGCGCCCGCATCGGTTTCACTGAGCCGACATCAGACCTACTGAGTCACGACGTCAGCTTGACTGAGCCGCACCACCTTCACCGAGCAAGGACAAACATCGCTAGATCATGCGACCCTGTAGACCTGCGAGTCCGCGAATGGTGTCCTAAGGGCCATCTATGGGACAAGGCGACGCGGAAAGGGACATCAAAGCGCGGACCCTACAGCGGCCGCGCTAGTGCTGGGCCATGTCGACGAAGCGGCTGTAGTGGCCCTGGAACGCCACCGTCACGGTGGCGGTGGGGCCGTTACGGTGCTTGGCCACGATCAGGTCGGCCTCGCCCGCCCTGGGCGACTCCCGCTCGTACGCGTCCTCCCGGTGCAGAAGGATCACCATGTCGGCGTCCTGCTCGATGCTGTTGTGGACAGATATGCCATTCGCGACGAAGTTGTGGGTGCCTGGCACCGTGGCGTCGTAGACCGGCTGCTCACCCAGGTGTTCGATCGAGGCGATCTCGTCCCAGAACACATCGTTCGTCGCCAACATCTCGAGATCGGAATCGCCGAGAATTGCAGCCACCTCGCCCAGCCGTCCCCGAGTCGGTGCATGCTTCCCCAGCGTGCTGCCGCAGAACTGGCGATGACTCACGCTTCGTTCTGCCAGAACGCCTCGAACGCGGCCCCAGACGTCACGCGGAACCGTGTCGACATTGGCATCACGCTTGATCTCCTGGAGGAGAGTGATGCATCGATCGGCCTGCTTCGAACGCTCGCCGTGCGCCCCCACCTCCTTCAAGAACCGGAGCTGGTTCTCCACACCGTAGACGAACAACTGATGGCACGGCCAGTGGTTGCCCTTTCGCACCTCTTTGACGCGAGCCATCACGTTGCACCGCAGAAGCAGTCGTGCGACGTCATCGACCAGTCGCCGGCTCGTCGAGGCATAGTAGATCCTCGCCTGCCCCACCTTGTCGTCCCACCAGATGCACCCATCGGTTGCCCACAGGTGCCGCAGGAACAGGGCGACCTGCCGCGTCGGAAGTGAGAAAACTCCGTCAGGGACGAATTTCTCGTGGCTGCGAGGACCGATCGGCTGCCGCCTGGCGAAGGATCCGTCGCCGATCATGTGGGCGAGCAGGACGACCTCGTCCTCCCGCCACTCCTGAAGCTTCTGAGGTGCTGAGACGTGCCGTGGAACAGCAAGCCGCACTCCAGGCCGAAGCTCGCCAAGGGGCCGCCACCCGTCGTAGGTCATGAAAGGGTGGTTGGCCGTCGCTGTGATCTCCGAGCCGGACTTCAACCGCAGCCGGAAGACGTCCTTCACACCGCTGGAGAACACGTGGGTCATGGTCCGCGGGACAAGCCGGAGCCTCTCGTCAAGGGACCACACCGGAATGTCACGCGCCCCCGACTCCAGCAGATCGCCCAGCGACGCCTCCGCGCCGGTGTCGGCCCGAAGAATGCGAGTATCTGCAGTCAAACAGCCCGACTCCCTCAGGTCGGACACCTGTGGGCGTTTGTCGGTGCGTTGTTCGGGGCCTCGGTTGAGCTGGGAGATCGCGATGACGGGCACCTCGAGCTCCTTGGCCAGCAGCTTGATGGCACGGGAGATTTCGGAGACTTCGTTCTGGCGGCTCTCGACCCGCTTCGGCGAGCTCATCAGCTGGAGGTAGTCGATGACCACGAATCTCAGGTCGTTACGTTGCTTGAGCCGCCGGCACTTGGCCCGGATCTCCATCATCGACATGTTGGGCGAGTCGTCGATGAACAGCGGCGCCTCCGCCACCTCGCTCATGCGGCGGGCCAGGCGGGTCCAGTCGTCGTCGCCCATCATGCCGGAGCGCATGGCGTGCAGCGCCACGCGGGCCTCGGCGGACAGCAGGCGCATGGTGATCTCGTTGCGGGACATCTCCAGCGAGAAGATGACCGTGGCCATCCCGTGCTTGATAGCCGCAGACCGGGCGAAATCCAGACCGAGCGTGCTGTTGTGCGTCGGTATACATGATCTGCTCGCAAGGTACATGTGATCGGCGTTGTCCACTTCAACGCATCGGACCGGGCGCGATGGGACAGGGCGGACGTCGACGATGTAGCGGACCAGCATGGTCGGCTGTGCCGTGCCAACCTGCCTGGACGCCTTGCGGGACAGCCGGAAGACCTTGTCGGGAGTGGTGAAGTCGATCACGTAGCAGGTGGACTCGGTCCGGCCGTCGACCGGCTTCGTCCGCATGGTGGCCTCGTAGCCGAGGCTCAGGACGAGCTCGAAAGCGTCATGGGCGAGGCTTCGGTTCGTCAGCGCGAGCCGGATCCGCCCGGCTGCGCCGACATCACCGCCGGTGTCGAGCAGGCCGGCCAGCAGTTCACGCCTCTGCTGCTCCGACGCACGCAGGTAGACCGGCGGGATGTGCTTGTCACGGAGGACTCCGAGCGTACGCAGAATGCCCTCAACGGTTCCATATCGCAGGCCGCTCGTAGGCCGACCACGATCAGGACACGTCGGCGCCGCCACGGGAAGACTCATGCGATAGGTGATGGTGGAGCCCGCCCGCGTGATGCGCAGCCCTTCGGCCCTCAGATGGGCGATGATCTCAGGGTCGGTCGTGGTGAAGCGTGCCGCCGCGCTCTCGCCGTCACCGAGCCAGACGCCGAGCGCGTACGGCGGCAGCGGCACATCCTGTGGCGCGAGGTCGAAGGGCGCCGCGACCGCCACCGCGTGGTTGGGCCGGTGGTCAGACCCACAGCGCAACGAAGCCGCGATCTCCTCGGTGGTGACCACGCTCTTGTGCTCTGCCGTCAGGGCTGCGTACTTCGGCGTCGTCACACGCTCCGCCGCCGGGTAGGCGGGGAGGTGTCGTACGTAGCCGGTGCGGACCGGCCCGCCCACGCGGGCAGGGATCTTGCCGACGGACCGGAACGTGTCCCCCACGACCGCGAGCGCTTCGCGGTGAGTGACCTGCTTGTCAGGCTCCGTACAAGCCGACCGGCGGGCTTCCTCCACCGCTGTGCCGGACCAGTGGACGTGCGCGGCCCGCCTGGACGCGCGGGTGGTGGTGCGCCACTGGTGCTGAGCGTCCGCGACGATCACGGTGCCGTCGCTGAACTCCACCTCGTAGCACGGCCGGGCGTACATGATGTCCGTTGCGGCGACCACCCGCGTCGGGCGTCCGTCGGCTCCGATCAGCTGATCGCCGACCCTGACCTCACCCATCGTCGTCCAGCCCGTAGGCGTGGGCAGCGGGGTGTCGAGCGCGAGCGCCTTCCCGATGGCCGGGCGGGCGGCGACGACGATCATCTGCCCGGGGTGGAGGCCGTTGGTGAGCTGGTCGAGGTCCTGGAATCCGGTGGGCACGCCGACCATCTGGCCGCCGCGGCTGCCGATGGCCTCCAACTCGTCGAGTGCGCCGGGCATGATGTCGGCCAGCGGCGCGTAGTCCTCGGACGTGCGGCGCTCGGTGACCTGGTAGATCTCGGCCTGGGCGCGGTCGACGAGGTCGTCGACCTCTTCGTTCTGGCCGCCGTAACCGAAGGAGACGATGCGGGTGCCGGCCTCGATGAGACGGCGCAGGATGGCCTGCTCCCGGACGATCTTCGCGTAGTAGCCGGCGTTGGCGGCGGTGGGGACGACGGCCGTGAGGGTGTGGAGGTAGGCGGCGCCGCCGACCCTGGCCATCTCGCCGCGTTTCTGCAGCTCGTCGAAGACGGTGACGGCGTCGGCGGGCTCGCCCCTGCCGTAGAGGTCGGTGATGACGTCGTAGACCATCTGGTGCGCGGGGCGGTAGAAGTCGTCGGAACGCAGGATCTCGACGACGTCGGCGATGGCGTCTTTCGACAGGAGCATGCCGCCCAGCACCGACTGCTCCGCGTCGATGTTGTGCGGCGGGGTGCGCTCGAAACCTGGGCCAGCGCCACCGGTCTCCTCGTCAATGCTCATTGCGCCCCCTCAACCTCGCAGGTGGTCGCACCACCCCCACTTGTAGTCGACCGGTCTGACAGTTTCTCGGAGTCGCGGTCAGTCGGCAACGTGGCCTGTGGACAACGTTGTGGTCAAGCTGTGCACTGTCGCCCCCAGCCTGTGAAAGGCCTGTGGACGGGGCTGTGGATAACCTTTTCGGGTCTTCACCGAACCCATCCTGACCTGGGCAAAGACTGTCCACCGACTGTGGAGGGAAGAAAGTTTTCCCGACATGCCGTGTAAGGCCCATAATGGAGCAATGCCCATTACCGCCAGAGACCGGGAGATCCTGCGGCTGGCCGTGCCCGCGTTCGGCGCACTGGTCGCCGAACCGCTGTTCCTGCTGGCCGACTACGCCATCGTGGGACACGGCCTGGGCACCACGGCGGTGGGCGCGCTGGGGGTGGCGGGCGCGGTCCTCACCACGCTGGTCAACCTCTGTGTGTTCCTCGCGTACGGCACCACGGCCTCCGTGGCACGCCAGAGCGGCGCCGGCAACCACGATCGAGCCATGCGCAGCGGCGTGGACGGGATCTGGCTGGCGCTGGGCATCGGCGTGGCGCTCATCGCCGTGTGCTGGCCGCTCGCGCCGGCCATCGTGGAGGTGTTCGGGGCGGCGCAGGAACAGAGCGCGCAGGCGGTGACGTACCTGCGGATCAGCCTGCTCGGCGCGCCCGGGATGCTGGTCGTTCTGGCGGGCACCGGCGTGCTGCGCGGGCTGCAGGACACGGTGACGCCGCTGGTGGTGGCCGTGGGCTCGTTCGCGCTGAACGCGGCGCTCAACGCCTGGTTCGTGCTGGGCCTGGGGTGGGGCATCGCCGGGTCGGCCTGGGGCACCGTGCTGGCGCAGACGCTGGGCGCCGCCGTCTATCTCGTCGTGGTGGTCAGAGGGGCGCTGCGGCTCGGTACGGCGCTGACGCCCCGCCTCGAAGGGCTCCGGCAGGCGGGCACGGCGGGGGCCGCGCTGCTCATCCGTACGATATGTCTGCGCGTCGTGCTGCTGGTGGCCACCATGGTCGCCACCAGGATGGGCCAGGCCCATCTGGCCGCGTTCGCCATCGCCACCCAGGTCTGGACGCTGCTCGCCTTCGCCCTCGACGCCATCGCCATCGCCGGGCAGGCCATCACGGGGCGTTCGCTCGGCGCCGGCGACGTCGCCGCCACCAAGGACGCCACCAGACGCATGGTCCAGTGGGGCATCTGGTCGGGCATCGCGCTCGGCGGGCTCGTGCTCGCGGCGCGGCCGCTGCTGCCCGGGCTGTTCGACGCCGATCCCGCGGTCGCCGGGCTGCTGCTGGCCGTGTTGTGGCCGGTCGCGCTGTTCCAGCCGGTGTGCGGGGTGGTGTTCGTGCTGGACGGCGTGCTGATCGGCGCGGGCGACCAGCGCTACCTCGCGTGGGCGGGGGTGTGGACGACACTGGCCTACCTGCCGGCCGCATTTCTCGCCACCGGTTTCGGCGTGGTCGCTCTCTGGTGCGCGCTCGGGGTGTGGATGTTCGCGCGCCTGATCACCCTGGTACGCCGGGCCGCCGGCACTGCCTGGCTGGTGACAGGGGCGTGACCTGCCCGTGCTTGCCCTCATCCACGTGGTGAGACATGGTGGGCGAGGTCCCTGAGGGGTGTTCCGTGTCCACGATTCTGCGACGACTGCCTCCTTCTGAGGCGCGCGGGCTGCGCACCGGCGCCCGGCACAGCCTGGCCGAGGTCTACCGCCCGGCCGATCTCGTGGTGCTCGGGTTCGGCGTGATGATCGGTGCGGGCATCTTCAGCATCGCCGGCCGGCAGGCCGCCACCACGGCGGGTCCCGGCGTGATCCTCTCGTTCATGATCGCGGGGATCGCGTGCCTGCTCGCCTGCCTGTGCTACGCCGAACTGGCGTCCACGATGCCGGCCTCCGGCAGCGCCTACACCTTCACGTACGTCATCTTCGGCGAGGTCTGGGCGTGGATCATCGGCTGGGCGCTCATCCTGGAGCTGCAGTTCGCCGCGGCAGTGGTGGCCAGGGCGTGGGCCGCTATCACGGTCGGGGCCGTCACCGCCTTCGGCGTGCGCGTACCGAACCCCGAACTCGTCGGCGACGTGCTGGTGCTGGTGATCCTGCTGACGCTCACCGGCATCGTCGCACTCGGCGCGCGGGTCGGACTGCGGGCACTGTGGATCATGGTGTCGGCCAAGCTGGTGGCCGTCGGCGCGGTGATCGTCGTCGGCCTGACCCAGGTCGACGTGGCGAACATCGGCGAGTTCTACGTGCCGCCCAGGTCGCTGCCGACCCCGCCGGCCACCGTGCTGGAGATCGTGGTAGGTGAGAGCCAGGCGTTCGGCTGGTTCGGCATCTTCGCGGCGGCCTCGGCCATCGCGTTCGCGTACATCGGGTTCGACGTGGTCGCCACCGCGGCCGAAGAGACCGTGAACGCCTCCGAAGCCGTGCCCAGGGGCATGATCCGCAGCCTGGTGCTCACCACGGTCATCTACCTCGCGGTCGCCCTCGTCATGGTGGGCATGGTGTCGTACACGCGGATCTCGGTGGAGGCGCCGCTGTCCAGCGCGTTCCGTACGGCGGGCGTCGACTGGATGGTGCACGTCATCGACGTGGGAGCGGTGCTCGGCCTGACGACCGTGATCCTGGTGCTGATCGTGGGGCAGACGCGGGTGCTGTTCTCCATGGCCCGCGACGGGCTGATCCCCCGCGGGCTGGCGTCGGTCAGCCGCCGCTACCACACGCCCACCAGGGTGACGCTGCTGATCGGCTTCGTGGCGATCCTGCTCGCCGAGTTCGTGCCGGTGCTCACGATGCAGGAGTTCGTCGTGATCGGCGCGCTGTTCGCGTTCCTGTTCGTCTCGGCGGGCGTGATCGTGATGCGGCGGCGCATGCCCGGCCTGGAGCGCGGCTTCCGGGTGCCGCTCTCACCCGTGCTGCCCGCGCTCTCGCTGGTCGCCACCCTCTGGCTCATGGTCAACCTGCGGGTGCAGACCTGGGCGTGGTTCGTCCTGTGGATGGCCTTCGGCCTGCTGGTCTACCTCGTGTACGGCCGCCGCCACAGTGTGCTGGCCCGCCCCCGCGACCCCGTCGAGCCGTCCCGCGGACGGCACCGGCGCTGACCTCTCAGAACCGTCCCGATTCCAGCACACTGCTCAGGAACTCCCGGGTGCGCGCGTTCTCCGGCTCGTTGAAGATCTTCTCGGGCGGGCCCTTCTCCAACAGCACACCCCCGTCGAGGAAGCAGACCGTGTCCGAGATGTCCCGGCAGAAGCCCATCTCGTGGGTGGTGAGGATCATCGTCATGCCCGCGTCCTTGAGCTCCCTGATGATGCCCAGCACCTCCACCACCAGCTCCGGGTCGAGCGCCGAGGTGACCTCGTCGAGCAACATCAGCCGCGGCTGGGTGGCCAGCGCCCTGATGATCGCCACCCGCTGCTGCTGGCCGCCGGAGAGCTGGTCGGGGTAGGCCCGCGCCTTGTCCGCCAGCCCGAACCTGGCCAGCAGGTCGTGCGCCTGCTCCTCCGCCGGCCCCCTGGCCACCCGGTGCACCTGCCGGGGCGCCAGCGTGACGTTGTCGAGCACGGTCATGTGCGGGAACAGGTTGAACGCCTGGAACACGATGCCCAGCCGCTTGCGCACGTCGTCGACGTTCACGCGCGGATCGGTGATCTCGTCGCCGTCGAGGTGGATCGTGCCGTCGTCCACGGTCTCCAGCAGGTTGACGCAGCGCAGCAGCGTGGACTTGCCCGAACCCGACGCGCCGATCAGGCTGACCACCTCGTGCGCCTCGACCTCCAGGTCGATGCCGCGCAGCACGCTGTGCCCGCCGAAGGTCTTCCACACCCCGTCGATCGAGAGGACGCTCATACGCCACGCCTCCTGCGCGTACGTGCGGCCAGATGGTCGGTGAACCTGGCCATGGGGATGGTGAGCAGGATGAACAGCAGCGCGGCGGCGAGGTAGGGCGTGTAGTTGAACGTGCTGGCCGCGTGGATCTGCGCCTGCCGAAGCGCCTCCAGCGGTCCGATGGTGGCCACCAGCGCCGTGTCCTTCTGCAGCGAGACGAAGTCGTTCAGCAGCGGCGGCACCACCCTGCGGGTCGCCTGCGGCAACACCACGAACCGCATGGCCTTGCCGTGGCTCAGCCCGAGGGAGCGGGCCGCGGCCACCTGGCTGGGATGGATCGACTCGATGCCCGAGCGGAACACCTCCGCCACGTACGCGCCGTAGGAGAGGGTCAGCGCGATGATGCCCAGCGTGGCCAGGTCGGTGGGAATGCCCTGCAACCGCAGGGCCGGCAGCCCGAACCCCACCAGGTAGATCACCAGGATTGTCGGCACGCCGCGGAAGACGTCGGTGTAGAGCGTGGCCAGCGCCCGGATCGGGAAGAACGCGGGCGTCCTGATGCCCCTCGCCAGCGCCACCAGCAGCCCCACGACGAGGATCAGCGGCTCGGCGATCAGGAACATCTTGATGTTGAGCAGAAACCCGTCCAGCACGTCGGGCAGCGCCTCGCGGAACTCGCCGAAGTCGAAGAACGTCTCCCTCACCCGCGGCCAGCCCGGCGAGCTCGTCACGATCCACCCCACCATGACGACGAAGACGACCGTCGAAGCCGTCGCGATGGAGGCCGTGCGGCGGCTGCGCGACCTGCGCATGCGCTCGCGCTCGGCCTGCCGCTCCGACTTGACCCACTTGCTCACCACGGCATCACTTCAGCTCGGGCGCGCCCGCCGCCGAACCGAGCCACTCCTGCTCGATTCTGGCCAGCTCACCCTTCGACTTCAACGTGTCCACGGCCTTGTCCACGCAGGACCTGAGCGGGCTGCCCTTCTCCATGACCAGCCCGAACTCCTCCGGCGTGCCGCCCGTCGAGCTGAACTGGCCCACGATCTTGGCGTTCTCCACCTGCGCGGACGTCACGTAGAACGCCGTCGGCAGATCGACGACGATCGCGTCCACCTGCTTGTTCTTCAGCGCGTTCACGGCGTCCACCTGCTCGTTGTAGACGTTGGGGTCCTTGCCGGGCTGGATGACGCTCTTGACCGCGTCGAGCGAGGTCGTCCCCACCTGTACGCCGATCTTCGCGTCCTTCAGCTCGGCCAGGCTCTTCGCCCCCGCCACCTTGCTCCCGTCGACCGCCACCACGGCCTGCTTGACCGTGTAGTAGCCCTTGCTGAAGTCGACCGCCTTGGCCCGGTCAGGCGTGATGGACACCTGGTTGATGTCGAAGTCGAACTGCTTCTTGCCCGGCGCGTACGCCGAGTCGAACTTGACCGTGTTCCACTGCACCTCGGTGCGGTCGAATCCGAGCTCCCCCGCCACGGCGAACGCCACCGCGCTCTCGAACCCCTGGCCGTTGCCCGGGTCGTCGTCCTTGAACCACGGCTCGTAGGCCGGCTTGTCGGTGCCGACGGTCAGCTTGCCGGGGGTGACGAGCTGGAGCTGCTCCTTGGCGCAGGCGGTGGACGTGGTCGGGGCGGCCGCCGTGTCCTCAACGGGTGCGCAGCCAACGACCGCCACCGCGAGTGCGAGCAGTATGAGGGGACGGGCCATGGCCTAGCCTCCAGGGGGAACGTGCCAGATAAACGTGGGCATTCTACGCTGCCCAAACCAATCTCCCAGCCCGCGCCCCTCTCCCGAACCACCCCCAACGTTCCCCCCAAGACCATGGTCAAGTAGCTCACCATGGACCATGGGCAACGTTGTGACCACGGCGACGGGTCCACGTGGGCTCGCGTTACGGCGCTCGGCCGGTGAAGGGTCAGAGGCCGTTCCCTGGAGGGCCCTCGACCGAAGTACGGCGGGTGGCGGACCACGGCGGCGCGTAACAGATGGAGACAGCACCCCTACGGGGCCTCGGTTGCGTGCTGACCCTACTTTCGACAGGGGTCATGGTTGACGATCGAGGGATGTTCCGCCTGGCTCGCCCTTGACAGGCTCCCTCCATGAACACGTTCTTTCCCGGCCGGTGGATCGGCGGTGTGACGCTTATCTTGGGGCCGGTGGCTCTGTGCGCCGGATACCTGCTGCGTTACGTGAGCACGGCCACCGCTCTCACTTCTCAGCAGCACGCGTGGGCCGAGGCGCAGCCGTTCGCCGCCTACGGTCAGTTACTCGCCTATACCTCAGAACCCGCTCTACTCACCCTCTCCTACGCGGTCTTCGCGCTGGGGGCGGTGCTGCTCTTCCCCGCTTTCATCGCCTTGGCTGGATGCGTGGGCGGCGAGCTCGCCTTCTGGGGCGCCGCTCTGCTGGTCGTCGGGCTTTTCGCCCGGCTGTACTTCGCCGGTGCCGACCAGACAGCCTTCCAGCTCACCGAGGTGCTCGGGCTGGACCAGGCGACACATGCGACTATGAAGGAGTACGTCGACATCTCCTACGGGCCGTGGCGCGTACCTGTCTGGGCCTCGGTCGGCCAGTACGCCGGCTCGCTCCTGCTGGCCATCGCTGCCTGGCGCTCGGGCGTCTTCGGCACCGCCCGCTCCTTGATGGTGTTGTTGGCGGGAGGCACCTGGATGGGTGTGCTGAAAGGCGCCTCAATCCCTGATGTGCTGGTCACCGGCCTGCTCTGCGTGGCGCTGCTCCCGATGGGCGCGCAGGTGCTGCGGGAGCGGCTGCCAGCCCCAACCGGCCGTTCGAAGCTGCTGAGCTGGTGAAGGGCGAGCCTGCTCAGCACACAGAAGAGTCAGCGCAACAGACGGAGACAGCACGCCGCACGCGGAGACAGAAAAAAGCCCCCGCACGAGGCGGGGGCTTTTCTCGCACAGGTCAGCCTGCGACGACCTCGACGTCGATCGCAGCGGACACCTCAGGGTGCAGCTTGACGGTGACCTTGTGGGAGCCGACGCTCTTGATCGGGTTGACGATCTCGATGCGGCGGCGGTCGATGATCGGGCCGCCGGCGGCCTTGACGGCGTCGGCGATGTCGCCCGTGGTGATCGAGCCGAACAGCCGGCCGGACTCGCCGGCGCGGGTGGCCAGGCGCACACGCAGGGCGCCGAGCTGGCCGGCGACCTCCTTGGCGGTGCCGAGGTCGCGGATCTCGCGAGCGTCGCGGGCCTTCCTGATGGTCTCGATCTGCTTCTCGGCGCCGCGCGTCCAGCGCATGGCGTAGCCGCGCGGGATGAGGTAGTTGCGGCCGTAGCCGTCCTTCACCTCGACGACGTCGCCAGGGGTGCCGAGGCCGGAGACCTCGTTGGTGAGGATGAGCTTCATGTCGACATGCCTCCTTAGCGCGCCGTGCTCGTGTAAGGCAGCAGGGCCACCTCACGGGCGTTCTTGATCGCGGTCGCCACGTCGCGCTGGTGCTGGGTGCAGTTGCCCGTCACCCGGCGGGCACGGATCTTGCCGCGGTCGGAGATGAACTTCCGCAGCAGCGCCGTGTCCTTGTAGTCGACGTAGGAGATCTTGTCGTGGCAGAACAGGCAAACCTTCTTCTTGGGCTTGCGCAGTGCCGGCTTGGCCATCGTGGTGCTCCTCTCAGAGCCCCGCACCAGGGCGGGAATGGACAGTCATCCGCTTGCGCGGATCTTCACGTGTTAGAAAGGCGGTTCGTCGCTGAAGTCGTTGCCGCCGCCGCCGAAGCCGCCGCCGCCCTGCTGGCCGCCCTGCTGGCCGCCGCCTCCACCGCCGAAGCCGCCACCACCGCCGCCCTGGGGCGGGGCGGGCGTCGCGGAGGCCCACGGGTCGTCGGCCGGGCCGCCGAAGCCGCCGCCACCACCCTGGCGGGAGGTGCGGTTGACCTTGGCGGTGGCGTTGCGCAGGGACGGGCCGACCTCGTCGACCTCGACCTCGTAGACCGTGCGCTTCTCGCCTTCCTTGGTCTCGTAGGACCGCTGCTTGAGCCGCCCCTGAACGATGACCCGCATGCCGCGCTGGAGGCTCTCGGCGGCGTTCTCCGCCGCCTGCCGCCACACGTTGCAGGTCAGGAAGAGGCTCTCGCCGTCTTTCCACTCGTTGGTCTGGCGGTCCATATACCGCGGAGTGGATGCGATGCGGAATCGAGCCACCGCTTGCCCCGTGGGGGTGAAGCGCAGCTCCGGGTCGTCGACAAGGTTGCCGACAAGGGTGATTACGGTGTCGCCTGCTGCCATGGCTAGCGCTCGCCTTCCTGCACGCCTTCGCTTGGGTTTCGCTCAGACTACGGTCGCCGCCCGACAGAATTCCGGGCAACGAGCTTGCTCAGTGCACGTCCGGACGCAGGACCTTGGTGCGGAGGATGCCCTCGTTGAGGTTCATCTGCCGGTCGAGCTCCTTGACCGTCGCGGGCTCCGCGGCCAGGTCGATGACGGCGTAGATGCCTTCGGACTTCTTGTCGATGTCGTAGGCGAGACGGCGACGGCCCCAGACGTCGACCTTCTCCACGGTGCCGCCGTCGTTGCGGACCACGGTGAGGAACTGGTCGAGGGACGGCGCGACGGTGCGCTCATCGAGCGAAGGGTCCAGAATGACCATTACTTCGTAACGACGCATGCGGGACTCCAACCTCCTCTGGACTCTTGCGGTCACGACACTCTGCCGTGACAGGAGGACGCTGACGTCTGAGCCCTGGCGCCCCTTTCGGCGCCCGGACCGATGGATCAACCATCACAACGCAGCGTGCCCAAGGTTACCAGCCTCGACAAGGTGGGAAAGCCTTTAGGAAAGCGAGGGGGTGGTGGTTGTGCCGCACGTGCTTCAGCCCTCCGAACAGGAGCGGTTCCGTCTCAGGCTCAACACCGACGGACGTTCGCACCCAGTGGAGAACACACTGGCCGTCGTCACGCTGGTGTGCGGTGTGGTGGCGTTCGTCGCGACGTTCTGGGACTCCGCGCACATGATCGCGTCCTGGGTCGGAACGCTGGGGTTCGGCGTCGGTCTCTACTCCCAGTACATCTCGGCGACCACGCCGCAGCGCACGCTCAACGTCGTCGGTCTCGTGGGGGCGTTCATCGGCGCCGCACTGGGCATCGCGCACGGCGGTTTCCTTCCCCATCCGTGAGCGAGGACCCCGGCGTACGCGCCTGGCGCCGAGCCCGTACGGAGCTCATCCGCTGACGTGCAGGTCTATCCCGAGCAGCACGAGGAACCAGAGGAAGACGGAGAGCAGCGCCTCGGCGAGGTCCCTGAGGAGTCCTGGCGTGATGTAGTCGTGAACCCACGCGACGTAGATGCCGATGACCACGTAGATCACGATGATCAGCGCTCGTAAGCGCCAGCGGCTCATGGTTTCTCCTCGGGTCGGGGGTGCCTGGCGACTTCCCCGGCGTGCCCCGGCCAAACGGATAAGCTCGGTGACATGGTGCGCATCGGAGCTCACGTCGACCAGGACGACCCGGCCGCTCACGCCGAGGAGGTGGGGGCCGAGGTGGTGCAGTTCTTCCTCGGCGATCCCCAGGGCTACAAGAAGCCCGTGCTGCCCGCCGAACCTGTGGAGGGCGTCGACATCTACATCCACGCCCCCTACCTCGTCAACGTGGCCACCACCAACAACCGCATCAGGATCCCGAGCCGCAAGCTGCTGCAGCAGCACCTGACGGCGGCCGCCGGCCTCGGGGCCAAGGGCCTGATCGTGCACGGCGGTCACGTCGGCAAGGACGACGACCCGCAGACCGGGTTCGACAACTGGCGCAAGGTGTTCGAGCGCATGGAGTGCCCCATCCCCGTGCTGATCGAGAACACCGCGGGCGGCGGCAACGCGATGGCCCGCAAGCTTGAGCGCATCGCCCGGCTGTGGGAGGCGCTCGACGGGTTCGACGTGGGTTTCTGCCTCGACACCTGCCACGCGCACGCGGGAGGCGAAGAGCTGGTCGACCTGGTCGACCGGGTCAAGGCCATCACCGGCCGGATCGACCTGGTGCACTGCAACGACTCCCGCGACGCCTTCGACTCGGGCGCCGACCGCCACGCCAACCTGGGCAAGGGAACGATCGACCCCGAGCTGATCCTGGCGGTCTGCCGGGCGGCCGGTGCGCCGGTCGTGGTGGAGACGCCGGCCGAGGGCCAGGCCGACGACATTGCCTTCCTGAGGAAGAACCTCTAGCGAATACACACAGGCTGTGGATAACTTCCCTGGATTACCGAGGAAAGAAAGGGGGTAGAGAGATCATCCCCCGATCGACCCGCCCACGCCCGCGACTCAGCCCGCCCACGCGCCGTCGAGGAAGCGGGCGGTGTTGACCAGCATGAGCGGCCCCGAGATCAGGGCATAGAGCGCCAGCACCCACGCCTTCCTGGTCATGACCTTGGCGACCAGCACCCACACCGGAAACCACAGCAGCAGCGAGCGCGGGATCGACAGGTAGTACGCCGACGTCATCAGCGCCGCCGCCTGCGCCCCCGTGTAGACGAGCTCGCTCCACCGGCGCAGCACGGCCAGCCAGACCAGCGCGGCCACGGCCACCACGGCCCCCACGATCTCCATCCTGAAGGCCACCGCGAAGTCGTCGGCGCCCATCGCGGAGTGCCAGGTCGTCTGCCACGCCTCCCACGGCCACACGAAGTCGCGCCCCCAGCCGGCCTCCTGCGCGTGCTTCCAGGCCAGCCAGTCGCCCGTCCTGCTGTAGTGGTACGACGAGTACGCCACCAGCGGGGCGAACGGCACCACCAGCCACCCGGCCCGGTGCGGCGACTCCCTCCTCGCGCCGAACTCCACGACGAGCGCGACCGCCAGGAACAACCCGGTGATCCGCACGCAGGAGGCGCCCGCGGCCAGCAGCGCGGCCGCCGGCCAGCGCCCCTGCCTGGCGGCCAGCCACGCGGGGATGGCGAAGGCCAGGAAGAGCGACTCGCTGTAGCCCGCGGCCAGGAACACCGCCATCGGGAAGAGCAGCAGCGCCAGCACCGCCATCCAGCCGGAGGCGCCCTCGAACTCGGTCAGCCGGGCCAGCGCCATCATGGCGACCGCCCCGGCGGCCAGCGAGACCAGCAGTCCGGCCGCCGCCCAGTCGGGTACGACCAGGTAAACCATGCGCAGCGCCGCGGGCAGGCCGGGGAAGAACGCGGGCAGCCCCTCGTCCACCGGTCTGCCGGGCTCGCCGTCGTAGCCGTACTGGGCGATCGTGATGAACAGCGTGGCATCCCACTTGCGCCACTTGTCCAGATATTCGCCCAGCGCCACGCCGAGCACGGTCGCCAGCAGCAGCCCCGCCCGCGAGCCGCACCAGAGCAGCAGCGCGTCCCGGCCGGACGAGCGCGTGATCATCGCGTGAGGGAGGCCAGGGTGAAGCGGTCACGCGCGTCGGCGAACACGCCGCCCGCCTGGTCGTCGATCCCGGCCTGCCGCACGACGTCCTTGCCGGGGCGCAGGATGTCGCGCACCACGAACGCCATCATGATGCCGATCGTGATGACCCGCCCCCAGACGGCGGTGAAGTATGTGTCGTCGCCGATGCCCAGGTCGTCCCTGCTGAGCGGCGGCTGCGCGAGCAGGTAGAGCCAGATGGCGACGAAATACCACACCTCCGCGAGCTGCCACAGCGCCAGCGGCTTCCAGTTGGGCCTGGCCAGCACGGCGAACGGCACCAGCCAGAGCACGAACTGCGGCGACCACACCTTATTCGTCATCATGAACGCGGCCAGCGCCAGGAAGCAGATCTGCGCGAGCCTCGGCCTGCGCGGCGCGGCCAGCGTGAGCACGGCGATGCCGAAGCACAGGACGGCCAGCGAGGCCATGCCGAGCGTGCTCACGTCGGCCTCACCCAGGACCGGCCAGCCCTTGTTCTGGAAGAACAACCACGGCGAGCCCCAGTCGACGCCGCGCTCCTGGGAGAAAACGTAGAAGCGACGCCAGCCGTCCCACGCGAAGACCATGAACGGCACGTTGACCACGAGCCACGCGCCGGCGGCCGAGCCCATGGTGACCAGGAACGGCCGCCATCGCGCCGTACGCCAGGTGAGCAGGAACAACGCGCCCACGAACATCAGCGGATAGAACTTCGTGGCGATCGCCAGCCCGAGCAGCACCCCGGCCAGCACCTGCCGCTTGCGCGCCCAGGCCAGCAGCATGCCCATGGACAACGCGCCGGCGATGAGGTCCCAGTTGATGTACGCGGCCAGCACCACGGCGGGCGCGACGGCGTACCAGAGCGCGTCCCACCGACGCGTGGGCCCGGCCACCGCGGCCATCAGCAGCACGCCGGCCACGAGGGACAGGCCGAGCAGGATGACCGTCAGGTCGTAGAACCTGACCGCCTGCGCGACCTGGTCGGGCTCCAGCCACCGGGCGATCCAGCTGAACACCTGCATGACCTCGCCCAGCACCACCGGGTATTCGACCTGCTTGTCGAACGGCACCGCGGCGAAGTAGGGGTTCTCGGTGGCCAGCTGCCTGTCGAAGTAGAGCGGGTAGATGTCGGTGTAGCAGAAGTTGGTGTACGTCGAGATCTGGTCGTTCCAGCCGCCGGTGCGGCACGGCAGCCGCACGACGTATGCGAGGGACGCCCCCAGAGCCGCGAACAGCCCCAAGGGGAGGAACGGAATGGCGCGCGCCGCCAGCGGCACGCGCACCTCCGTGGTCGTCATTGGTCCTCGAGCCTGCCGTTGACCGGCCCGGGCCCTCCGGCTCGCGTGTCGGTCCCGGTCTCGCCGCCCGCGACGTCCGGGTCGTCGGCCTCGGGGAACCCGTCGTCGGCCGGCGGCGGATCGTCGGTGGTGGGCTCGTCGCCGGTGTCGCCGTCACAGCCGATGAGGCAGTCGGGGTCGTCGCCGGTCTCGTCGTCGAAGGGGTTCTCGCCGTCGTCGAACGGGTTCTCCGGCGTCTTCGTCGGCGTGGGGCTCGGGCTGGGCACGATGTTCTCCGGCGTGCCGATCTCCGCCCTCTCGGGGAACTGCTCGACCGGCTTGCCCTCGTGCGCGGCCAGCATGAACCGCTGCCAGGCGATCGTGGGCGGGCCCGCGCCCTCGAAGCCCAGGGACACTTCGAACGGCCTGGTGTACGGGTTGTTGAGGTTGTACTTCTTGCTCGCCTTGCCCTTGGGCGTGATGGGGCAGTTGGAGTGGAGCGGCGGGACGACCTTGCCGTTTTCTGTCCTGCACTGCTCGCGGTAGAATCCGACGGCGGTGGAGATCTGCGGCGTGTAGCCGACGAACCAGGCGCCGTTCTCGTCGTTGTTGGTGCCGGTCTTGCCGGCGGCCGGCCGGTTGCCGAGGCCCTTGCCCGCCGCGGTGCCGTTGCGCAGCACCTGCGCCATGGCGACGGTGGAGTCGGCGGCCACGCCGGGGTCGATGACCGACTTGGAGAGCTGCTGCTCCGGGTAGGCGACCTGGCCGTTCTGCTCGACCTTCTGCACGACGTGGTAGCGGGTGTATTTCCCGGCGTTGGCGAAGATGGAGTAGCCGGCGGCCTGCTCGACCGGCGTCACCGGGGCGCTGCCGATGGCGAACTGGTAGTGGTGCTCCTGGATGTCCTTGGTCATGTCCTGTTCGTTGAACCCGGCCGCCACGACGAGGTTCTTCACGTCGTCGAGCCGGTTGGGCAGCGCGAACGCCATGGAGACGAAGGCGGTGTTGACCGACTGGGCCGTCGCCTTGACCACGTCGACGGCCCTGCCGACGTTGTGGCTGTTGGTGATGCCGCCCTTCTGCTGGCCGGGGAGCTCCTTCGGCACGGTCTCGTTGCCCGGCACGTAGCTGCTGAGCGAGTAGCCGGCCTGCAGCCAGGCGGCCAGCACGTACGGCTTGAACGCCGACGCGGCCTGCTTCTTCGACTCGAAGGCTTCGTTCCACGGGTCGTTGATGTAGTTGTCGCCGCCGTAGAAGGCGAGGACGCGGCCGTTCTTCGGGTTGACCGCGGCCAGGCCGCCGTGGAACTCCTTCGACATGCCCTGCATCGTGGTCTTCATCGCCTGCCGGGCGGCCTTCATCAGTTTCCTGTCGAAGGTGGAGACGATCTTGTAGCCGCCGCTCTCGACCTCGTCGCGGGTCAGGCCGCGCGACTCCAGCTCGTTGAGCACCTGCTTGACCATGTAGCCCCGGTCACCGCCCAGGGAGTTGCTGGTGGTGGTTTTCCGCGTCTTGGGGAACTTCGCGGGCTGCGGGAGCTGGCCGTATTTCTCGGGCCAGAGCTCGGCCATCCTCTTGACGGTCTGGTTGAAACGATATTTCAGCCCTGGGGCGTCGGGCTCCCAGGCCGGCTGCTGGATCCGCGCGGCGAGGTAGGCGCCCTGCTCGGGGGACAACTTAGCGGCGGTCATCCTCTTGCCGAAGTAGGCCTGCGCGGCGGCCTCCACGCCGTACGCGCGGCCGAAGTTGACGGTGTTGAGGTAGTTGCGCAGGATCTCGTCCTTGGTCAGCGTGTCGTCGAGCTTGACCGCGACGAAGATCTCCTTGATCTTACGTTCGATGGACACTTCCTGGCTGAGGCCGTCGTAGTAACCGCGGGCCATCTGCTGGGTGATGGTCGAGGCGCCCTGCAGCTGCTGCCCGGTCGCGGTCATCCACACCGAACGGGCCATGCCGGAGAAGGAGATGCCGGAGTCCTCGTAGAACGTGTCGTTCTCGATGGCGATCGCGGCGTCCTTGACACTGTCGGCCATCTGGTTGATCTCGACGCTCTTGCGCGGCATGCCGAGCCTGGCGATCTCGGTCTTGCCGTCGTTGTAGTAGATGGTGCTCTGCTGCGCGGTCGCCTCGGCCTGCACGGTCGTCGGCACCGGCACGTTGGCGTACGCCACCATGATCATGCCGAACATGCCCGCCGTGAGCACCACGACGCCGGCGACGACGATCTTCCAGCTCGGCACGAACCTGCGCCAGCCACGGCGGCCACCGCCGCCGCCCTTCTTCACAGGTGGCTCCGGGGGACCTGGCGGCCCGCCCTGGCCTCTTCTGCGCGAGCGCCGCGGCATGTCGCTGGCCATCGTCTCCTGGTTACTGAGCGTGCGCGACTCCGAGCGCGAACGAGAGCGCGGCGGCGGCTGGTCGCCGCGCTCATCCGCCGGGTCGGCGCGTCTGGGAGGCTCGTCGTACGGCTGTGCGGCCATGGCCCCGGTCTGCTCGTACGCCGCTTCGGCACGTCGGGGCTCCGGCGCCTCGCCCCAGCCGGATCCGCCGGTCTGGCGAGAGGAACCTTGGGGCACAGAACGGGATGAGCTGGAGCGACGGCGCCTGCCTTGGCGCGCCGATCCCTCATTCATGCTGTTACTCACACGTCCTCGCAACGTCGTCGGAACTGAAACGGCGGTTGGGCGTGAGGCTCCTCGCCGCCCTCGGTCTTCACGCTTGGCCGACGAGGTCAGGCGGTCCGTTCCCGAGTACGTACGAAACCGTCAAGTGGTTCCAGGAACAACCTTGGCAGACCTCGACAACGTACACCCGGAACTCATCGTAATCATGAGCCATGGTGATGAGCTCTGATGTGACTTTTGCCTGGCCGGCATGGCGCCCAAGGCACTCACCGTAGACATAAGTCACATTGGTGACGTTCTCCCTTTCGCAGACCGGGCAGAGACGTTCGGTCGGCTCGCCGAAGTGGCGGGCCGCGCGAAGGAGGTAGGGCTGTGCGTCACAGACGTCACCGCGCGAGGCTCGCCCGGAATGCAGGGAGCGGACTGCCGCTCTCTTCGCGAGACCGTAATCCACCACCCTTCGCTGTGACCACATGAGCGTCAGACTACGGCGTTTTGAGTGTCCATCCCAACGACTCCGCGGAATCATAGATTGCAGCGATATAGCGCCACGACGTATCATCGGGATGTATCGGCTCGATACATCGACGCGAGAGGGGGCGGTTCCCATGGCCAGCGGGCAGGGCAGGGTCCTGGAGCTGGCCGTGCTCGGGTCGCTGCACGAAACGCCGCTGCACGGCTATGAGCTGCGCAAACGTCTCAACGCCCTGCTGGGGATGTTCCGTGCGTTCTCCTACGGATCGCTTTACCCCTGTCTGCGATCACTTCTCGCTCGGGGCCTCATCGCGGAGGAGCAGCCCGCTTCCACCACGATCGTCGGCGGCCGGTCGAAAATCGTTTACAAGCTGACCGCCGAAGGCAAGGAACGCCTGCAGGACCTGCTCACGCAGGCCGGTCCTTCCGCATGGGAGGACGAGAGCTTCGGCGTGCATTTCGCGTTTTTCCGGCACACCGAGGCCGAGGTGCGGCTGCGCATTCTCGAAGGCCGCCGCAGCCGGCTGGAAGAGCGGCTCGACGCGGTGCGCACGGCGCTGGCGCGCACCAGGGAACGTCTCGACAGCTACACGCTCGAGCTGCAGCGTCACGGGCTCGAGTCGGTCGAGCGCGAGGTGCGCTGGCTCAACGAGCTGATCGCAACGGAGCGCCGGGCCTCGGAAGAGCCCGGCAGAGACACCACGTCAACTGATGAGTAAGGGAGCGAGTGCGATGGGTTCGGTTCGCGTGGCCATTGTCGGTGTCGGCAACTGCGCGTCGTCGCTGGTCCAGGGTGTTCACTATTACAAGGACGCCGACCCGGACACACGGGTCCCGGGCCTGATGCACGTGAAGTTCGGCGATTACCACGTCGGCGACGTCGAGTTCGTCGCGGCCTTCGACGTTGACGCCAAAAAGGTCGGCCGTGACCTGTCCGAGGCCATCGTCGCCAGCGAGAACAACACCATCAAGATCACCGATGTGCCGCCCACCGGCGTGACCGTGCAACGCGGGCCCACCTTCGACGGACTCGGCGAGTTCTACCAGGACATCATCGACGAGTCCGACGAGACGCCCGTCGACGTGGTCCAGGTGCTGCGCGACAACCAGGCCGACGTCCTGGTCTCCTACCTGCCCGTCGGCTCCGAGGACGCAGACCGCTTCTACGCCCAGTGCGCCATCGACGCGGGCGTCGCCTTCGTCAACGCGCTGCCCGTCTTCATCGCCTCCGACCCCGTCTGGGCGGCCAAGTTCACCGACGCCGGCGTGCCCATCGTCGGCGACGACATCAAATCCCAGGTCGGCGCCACCATCACCCACCGCGTCATGGCCAAGCTCTTCGAAGACCGCGGCGTCGAGCTGCTACGCACCTACCAGCTCAACTTCGGCGGCAACATGGACTTCATGAACATGCTGGAGCGCAAGCGCCTGCAGTCCAAGAAGATCTCCAAGACCCAGTCGGTCACCTCCCAGATCCCCCGCGAGATGGGCAAGAGCGACGTGCACATCGGCCCCTCCGACCATGTGCCCTGGCTCGACGACCGCAAATGGGCCTACGTCCGCCTCGAAGGCCGCTCCTTCGGCGACACCCCGCTCAACCTGGAATACAAGCTCGAGGTGTGGGACTCACCCAACTCCGCCGGCATCATCATCGACGCCGTCCGCGCCGCCAAGATCGCCCTCGACCGCGGCATCGCCGGGCCCATCCTGTCGGCCTCCTCCTACTTCATGAAGTCCCCGCCCGAGCAGTACTCCGACGACCAGGCCCGCGAATACGTCGAGAAGTTCATCCGCGGCGAAGTCGAACGCTGACCTCCGCACCATCCCCAGGGCGCCGCGCCTGTGCGGCGCCCTGGGCTTCGCTCACAGACGGGCCGCGGGAGGCAGCTCGTCGGCCGGAGCTGGCCGCCAGGTGAGCGGGTCGGAGCCGAGCCTCGCCAGCTGCGGCACCTGCTCCCTGCACCACGGCGAGATCGCCAGCAGGCCGTTGAGCACGCCCTCGGCGAACTCCTTCCACGGCATCCACGAGGTCTCCCCCACCTCGTCGGGGTTGGGCACGACGGGCGCGTCGACCGTGACCCGGAAGACCGGGCAGAGCTCGTGCTCGACGATGCCGTTGGACATGACGGCGCGGTAGGCGAAGGCGGGCAGCATCAGGTCGGCGCGCTCGGCCTTCAGCCCCAGCTCGTAGGAGAGCCGGCGCATGACCGCGCGGTCGAGCGACTCACCCGGCAGCGGGTGGCCGCAGCAGCTGTTGGTCCAGACGCCGGGCCAGGTGAGCTTGTGGTCGGCCCTCCTGGTGAGCAGTACGCGGCCGTCCCGGTCGAAGACATAGCTGGAGAAGGCCAGGTGAAGGGGGGTGTCATGGCAGTGCACCGACATCTTCGGCGCGGTGCCGAGCGGATGGCCACTGCGATCGACCAGCACAACGAGTTCGTCAGTCGTCACGCTTCGAAGCGTACGTGATCATGTGTGCTGTGGGGAAGCCGGGTTCACCTGCTGGACCGGCATCCGCGCGTCCCGCACGACGGGTCCGGGGCTAGGCTGACGGCGTGTCATTCGTCGCCGATCTCCGCGTGGTCCTGCGGGGCAGAGATTTCCGGCGCCTGTTCGGGACCCGTCTGGTCTCCCAGTTCTCCGACGGGATCTTCCAGTTCGGCGTGACGGGTTTCGCCTTCTTCAGCCCCGAGAACCAGACGACCGCGCTCGAGGTGGCGGTGGGGCTGGCCGTGCTGCTGCTGCCGTACAGCGTGCTCGGGCCGTTCGTCGGCGTGTTCATCGACCGCTGGTCGCGGCGGCAGATCCTGGTGGTCGCGCCCTTCATACGCGGTGTGCTGCTGCTCGTGGCGGCCGGGCTGGTCGTCGCCGACGTGCCCGACCCGCTGTTCTACGGCGCGGCGCTGCTGGTGCTCGGCGTCAACCGGTTCTTCCTGGCCGCGCTCGGCGCCTCGCTGCCGCACGTCGTCCCACCCGAGCGGCTGATCGCGGCCAACGCCGTCACCCCCACCTCAGGGACGGTGGCCACGTTCATCGGCGCCGGTCTTGGGTTCCTGTTGCGGGAGATCTTCGGCGGCGGCGACTTCGGCGTGGCGCTGCTGCTGGCGACGTCCGGCGTGGTGTTCACGCTGAGCGCGCTCGTGGCGCGGACCATGGACCGCCGGCTGCTCGGCCCATGGTCCGACCCCGACCTGCCGCAGGCCCGCCAGGCCCTGCGCAACGTCGTCACCGGTCTCATCGACGGCGCCAGGCACCTGGTGCGCCACCGGGTGGCCGCCGCGACGATGGGCGCGATGGCCACGCACCGGTTCCTGTTCGGCATGTCCACCGCGCTCGGCATCATCCTCTACCGCTACTACTTCGCCGACGGCGACGCCGAGACCGCGCTGCGCGGGGTCGGCCTCGTCGTGGTCGGCGCCGGCATCGGCACGGCCCTCGCCGTGGTCATCACCCCGTACACGACCGATTGGTTCGGGATCGAGCGGTGGGTGCAGATCGCGATGGCGGGAGCGGGCGTGCTGACGGCGGCGCTCGTGCTGCCCTTCCAGGAGTGGGGGCTGCCGGTGGCCGGGTTCGTGCTGGGCGTGGCCGGGCAGAGCGTCAAGATCTGCGCCGACACGACGGTCCAGCGCGACGTCGAGGACATCTACAGGGGCCGCGCGTTCTCCCTCTACGACATGCTCTTCAACGGCATGTACGTGCTCGCCGCCGCCGTGTCGGCGGTGATCCTGCCGGCCGACGGCAAGTCGTACGCCGCCGTGGTGATCATCTCGGTCGGCTATCCGGCGGCGGCGCTCGTCTACCGGATGATCACCACCGCGTCACGCGCCGAGGTCGTCTGACCTGGCCCACTCCAGCAGCGCCTCCGTGGCCGCCTCCTTGCCGATCATGCCCTTGTCGAGCCTGAGCTCGAGCAGGAACTTGTACGCCCGCCCCACGACCGGCCCAGGCCCGACCCCGAGCACCCGCTGGATCTCGTTGCCGTCGAGCTCGGGGCGGATCTTGGCCAGCTCCTCCTCCTCGGCCAGCCTGGCGATGCGCTCCTCCAGGTGGTCGTAGGTCCGCGCCAGCGCCGCGGCCTTGCGCTTGTTGCGGGTCGTGCAGTCGGCCCTGGTCAGCTTGTGCAGCCGGTCGAGCAGATGGCCGGCGTCGCGCACGTAGCGACGCACGGCGCTGTCGGTCCACTCCCCCGTGCCGTAGCCGTGGAAGCGCAGGTGCAGCTCGACCAGCCGGGAGACGTCGGACACGACGTCCTTGGGGAACTTCAGCTCGGTCATGCGCTTCTTGGTCATCTGGGCGCCGACCACCTCGTGGTGGTGGAACGACACCCGGCCGCCCGGCTCGTGGCGGCGCGTCTTCGGCTTGCCGACGTCGTGCATGAGCGCCGTCCAGCGCAGGATCTTGTCGGGCTTGCCGTCCTCCTCCTGCGCGATGGCCTGGTCGAGCACCGTCAACGTGTGCTCGTAGACGTCCTTGTGCCGGTGGTGCTCGTCGATCTCGAGGCGCAGCTTGGGCAGCTCGGGCAGCACGTACGCCGCCAGCCCCGTCTGCACCAGCAGCCGCAGCCCCTCGCGCGGGTTGGCGCCGCAGACGAGCTTGTCGAGCTCGTCACGGATGCGCTCGGCCGAGACGATCTGGATGCGCTCGGCCATCGCGGACATCGCCGCCAGGGCGTCGTCGTCGACCGTGAACCCGAGCTGCGAGGCGAACCTGGCCGCCCGCAACATGCGCAGCGGATCATCGCCGAAGGAGCGTTCGGGAGACCCCGGTGTGCGCAGCAGCCCGGCCCGCAGGTCGCGCAGCCCGCCGTAGGGGTCGATGAACTCGTGCCCCGGCAGCCGCACCGCCATCGCGTTGACCGCGAAGTCGCGCCGCTCCAGGTCGGCCTCCAGCGTCTCGCCGTACATGACGTCGGGTTTGCGCGACTTCGGGTCGTACGACTCGCTGCGGTAGGTCGTGATCTCGATGAGCGAGCCGCCTTTGCGCAGGCCGACGGTGCCGAAGTCGATGCCGATCGTCCACACGGAGTCGGCCCAGTCCTTGACGATCTCCAGCACCCGCTCGGGGCGGGCGTCGGTGGTCAGGTCGAGGTCGTTGCCGATGCGGCCGAGGAGGAGGTCACGCACGGGCCCGCCGACCAGGGCGAGCTCGTGGCCGTGCGCGGCGAACAGGCGGCCGAGCTCGTCGGCCGCCGGCGCGATCTTGCGGAACAGGTCGTGCATGGCCTGCCGCTGGCTTTCGGTCAGAGTTGAGTCGGACAAACGCAGTGGGTCCTTCCGGAACATATCCCCCGAGCCACACCAGGTCCGGGTTACCTTCGGTCAAAGGACCGTCGGGGGCCATGGAACGAGGTAAGGAGGACTATATGAAGGATGCCCTCGCGATCCACCGCCGGCTCCTCGCACACCAGGTCCATCATGAGATCGTACGCCTTCCGCGTCCCATGACATCCGCGCGGGAACTGCCGGACATGGTCTCCGCGGCGCCCGAGAGGTGCCTGATGGTCACCGTGCTCGAAGTGGCCACCAGGGTCGGCCGCGAGGTCGTCGTCGCGGTGACCTCCCCCGTCGCCCTGCCGCCCAGGCCCGGAGCCGTCGGCGCCCTGCTCGGCGCGCGCCAGGTGCGCCACGCCGCCTCCCACGTGGTCAACGCGGCCACCGACTACGCCGACGGGCTGGTGTGCCCGCTGCTGCTGCCGCAGCCGCTGCCCGTGTTCATCGACGACCGGCTGCGCGTGGACGAAGGACCGGTGTTCATGCCCATCGGCGAACGCCACACCGCCCTCTCCTTACGTGCCCGCGACCTGCTGGAACTTCTGCCGGGAAAGCTCGCCGACCTACGGGGCGCACGCCTGAGAGGAGCACGTGGGGCGGTCGCGCGACGGCACTGAACCCGTACCATTGCGGGCGTGCGTCGTCGTACTCCAGCTCGGGCATGCGCGTGATCCGTAAGGCCACGCTGCTCGCCGTGCTCTCCGCCGCGTTGCTCGCCCTCATGGTGGCGGCGACGCCGGGCACGGCTGCCACCAGCGCGAGCAGGCAGACCGTCACCGTGTCGATCGCGTCGATCACCCCCGACGTGCCCACTTCCCCAAGCGACGAGATCAAGTTCGCCGGCACGGTCCGCAACGACACGGGCGCTCCCAAACCTGCCATGCGCGTACGCCTGCGCTACACGCCACAGAGGATCATCGACCGGGCGTCCATGGAGGTCTACGCGGCCGACCAGAACACCACGACGCTCCCGGGCAACGTCTCGTCCTCCTCGGCGATGGACATCCCGCCGCTCGCCGCCGGCGAGGAGACCCGCTGGGAGTTCACCGCGACGCCGGTGCAGCTCGGCTACCGCTCGTTCGGGGCCTATCCGATCGCCATCGACGTGGCCCAGTACGGCGTGCCGATCTTCGCGCAGCGCACGTTCCTCACCTACGCGCCGCCCACCGTCCCCAAGCCGCCGCGCAACAAGCTGGCCGTCGCCCTGCCGATCATCGACCAGCCGCACCGGGCGACCGACGGGTCCATGTTCGTGGACGACAAGTTGAGCCAGTCGGTCGCCGGCCGGGGCCGCCTGGCCGACCTGGCCCGCGTCGCGCAGGTCGCGCCCAAGACGGTGACCTGGTTCTTCGAGCCCGGGCTGCTCGACGACCTCGACGTGATGAAGAGCGGCTACACGGTCAGGACGAAGGACGGCGAAGAGAGCCGGCCGGCCAGCGCCGCGGCCGGCGCGTGGCTGACGAGCATGCGCACCTCGCTGGCCTCCTCGCCCGTGGTGGCGGTCCCCTACGCCGATCCCGACGTGACCGGGATGGCCCACCGCGGCCTCGACGTCCAGCCCAACAGGGCCATCCAGCTGGCCGGGCAGAAGGCCGGGGAACTGCTGGGCCGCGAGGTGAAGACCAACGTCAACTGGCCGCCCTCCGGCCGGCTCGACCCGGACGCGCTCGACCTGCTCTCGGTCTCCGACGCCAAGGTCGACCGGGTGCTGCTCGACCCCGGCAACCTGCCCCCGCAGCCGCCCGTCACGTTCACGCCCGACGCCGCCTCGACCCTCGACTCGGTCAACGGCCCCGTCACCGCGCTCGTCGCCGATCCCCAGCTGAGCGCCCTGTTCGAGCCCAAGGGCGCCACGAGCGTCCTGCTCAGCACGCAGCGTTTCATCGCCGAGACCGCGATGATCTCCGCCGAGCAGGGCCAGACCTCGCCCAGGTCGCTGGTCATCGCCCCGTCGAGGCGCTGGGATCCCAACCCGGCCCTCGTCTCCGCCCTGCTCAAGGCCGCGGGCCGCCTGCCGTGGCTGCAGATGACCACGCTTGAGTCGATCAAGCCGAGCAAGGCTTCGGTGCCGCGCGCCGGGCTGACCTACACCGACGCCGACCGCAAGGACGAGTTGAGCGGCAAATACCTCAAGCGGGTCAAGGAGACCTGGGAGAAGGCGCAGCTGACCGCCGAGATCACCACGACGAAGACACGGTCCAGCTTCGACGCGGCCGTACTCAGGCTGTCCTCCTCGGCCTGGCGCTCCAGCTCGCGGACGGGCCGCGCGCTGACCAAGCAGGTGAGCGCGGCGGTCGATGACCGCCTGGGCAAGGTCACGATCACCGGAGCCGGCTCCGACCGGCCACGCAAATCGCTGGCCGGCAGCGACGGCGTGGTGCCCATCAGCGTGAAGAACTCGACGGGCGCCCAGATCTCCCTCTACGTCGACGTCCAGTCCAACAACCGCAAGCTGCTGCAGGTCAAAGACCAGAACGAGCGGCTGACCATCGGCGTCGGGCAGAGCGGCACGGTCCCGGTGCCGATGAACGCCACCGGCAACGGCGACGCCACGGTCACCGTGCAGCTCAGGACCGTCGACGGCAAGGCGTACGGCGAGCCGGTGCGGCTGACCATCCGCACCACCGGCTACACCGGCATCGCCTCGGTGATCGTCGGAGCCGCTCTCACCGTTATGCTCGCCGCCGTGGTGACGCGGGTGCTGCGCCGACGGTCAGAACGCAAGCTCGCCCGGGCCGCCAAGAACCGGGAGGTGAGCACTGCATGAGCCGCATGCTGAAGGCCAGCGCCATCATGGCGGCGGGCACGATGGTGTCCAGGGTGACGGGTTTCGTCAGGACCATGGTGCTGGCGTACGCCATCGGCACGGCTCTGCTCGGCGACGCCTACAACGCGGCCTACGCGATCCCGTACAGCATCCTCGACCTGCTGCTGCTGGGCGTGCTGAGCAGCGTCGTGGTGCCGATGATCGTACGGGCGCAGCAGCGCGACGCCGACGGCGGGCGGGCCTACGAGCAGCGGCTGCTGACGCTCGCCACGCTGACGCTGGCCGTCATCGCGGTCGCCGCCGCTTTCGCCGCGCCGCTGCTCATCGACCTCTACACGGTGTGGGACCGGGACAGCAGGGAGTTCGAGGTCGCGGTCATGCTGGCCCGGTTCATCCTGCCGCAGTTGGCCTTCTTCGGCACGGGCGCGGTGGCGGGCGCCATCCTCAACACCCGCGACCGCTTCGCCGCCCCCATGTGGGCGCCCGTACTCAACAACCTCGTCGTCATCTGCGCGTTCCTTCTCTTCGCCCTGGTCAGCACCGCAGGCGGCGACATCGCCAAGGTCACCGACGGTGATCTCGTCCTGCTGGGCCTCGGCACCACGGCCGGCATCGTGGCACAGGCGTCCGTGCTGATCGTGGCGCTCAAGCGCGCCGGGTTCTCCTTCAAGCCCCGCCTCGACCTGCGTAACGCCCGGCTGGGCGAGATGGCCAAGGCCGGCGTCTGGACGATCGGCTACACCGTCGTCACCCAGCTCGGCTTCGTGCTGACCACCAACCTGGCCAGCGCCGCGGGCTCCGTGGTGGAGGGGCACGGCATCAGCCCGTACACCCTGGCGTTCCAGCTCTTCCAGCTGCCCTACGGCGTCATCGGCGTCTCGGTGATCACGGCCATGCTGCCGCGGATGAGCAGGGCCGTCAGTGACGGGCGGTTCGACGACGTACGCTCCGAGTTCGGGTCGAGCGTCCGCCTCGTCTGCTCGCTGATGGTGCCAGTGTCGCTGCTGCTCATGGTGCTCGGCCCGGCCATCACCGTGCCGATCTACGGCCACGGCGCCAACAGCGTCGCCGACGCCGTCTACATCGGCAACGTGCTGCAGGTATACGGGCTGGCGCTCGTGCCGTTCGCGCTCTTCCAGCTGCTGCTGCGCGTCTTCTACAGCTTCGGCGACACCCGCACGCCGGTGTTCGTCGGCGCGGGCACGACCGCGGTCAACGCCCTGCTCATGTGGCTGTTCTTCACGCTGCTGCCGGCGCGTTATGCCGTGATGGGGCTGGCTCTCGCGTACGCGGTCGCGTACGCGCTGGGCGCCCTTACGGCCTGGTGGCTGGCCGGCCGGCGGGTGCAGGGGCTGGGCGGATGGAGCATCGGCATGGCACTGACCAGGATGTACCTCGCGGCGCTGCCCACCGCTGTACTGGCCCTCGGGGCAGTATGGGTGGTCACCGGGGTCTTCGACGGGCTAGGGTTCGTCAATTCGCTGATCGTTCTGGCCGTCGGAGGCGGTCTCGGGTTGCTCCTCTATCTCGGCGTTGCGCACAGAATGCGCATCCCGGAGGTCAACTCCATCGTTGGGATGGTCGCGGGGCGGGTAGGTCGGTAAAGAACGCGGGCGGAATCTACTCGGCACTACCATGGAGCCCGACACGCGCGAATGAGAGCAGGAGGGGCGTGGGCGGATCCACCCGGCATAGCGTGCCTTCGTGGTACACGACCACGCAGGTGAGTCGAGTCATGAGCACGCCCGATCGGCGCAGCGGAGTGAGCCAGTGAGCACGTCGGCGGTCGAACCCGGCACCCGCCTCGCCGAGCGCTTCCGCCTGGAAGACCGCGTCAGCGAGTCCGACGGCGCCACCCTGTGGAAGGCCATCGACGAGATCCTCGCCAGGCCGGTGGCGGTCCACACCTTCAGCCCCGGTTTTCCCCGGGTCCACGAGGTCGTCACGGCCGCCCGGTCGGCCAGCCGGCTCACCGACCCGCGCCTGACCCAGGTGTTCGACGCGGCGGAGGACGAGAAGGCCTCCTACGTCGTGAGCGAGTGGGTCACCGGCGAGAGCCTGACCGACCTGCTGGCCTCGGGCCCGCTGGATCCGGAGCGCGCGGCCGGGCTGGTGGCCGAGGCCGCCGAGGCGCTCGCGCACGCCCACGAGGCGCAGCTCTACCATCTGTGCCTGCGCCCGTCCCACCTGGTGTGGACGACCGGCAACACGGTCAAGGTGCTCGGCGTGGCCGTCGACGCGGCCATGTACGGCCTCACCACCGACCAGCCGGCGCTCGACGACGCCGAGGGCCTGGGCCGGCTGCTCTACGCGGGGCTGACCGGACACTGGCCAGGCGACGAGGAAGAGGGCGGGCTGCCCGCGGCGCCGATGACCGATGGCCACTTCTGCACGCCGCGGCAGGTCACCGCGGGCGTGCCCGGCTATCTCGACGCGGTGACCGTGCGGGCGTGCCTGCCCGAGTCGCGCAAGGGCCACGGCGCGCTGGCCAACCCGGACGAGGTGGCCGCGGCGCTGGCCGACGTCGCCAGGCCGATGCCGATCCCGATCTCCTACCCTTCGACCCCGGCGGTGGCCTCCGCGTCCCATACCGAGGGCCTCGACATCGCCCACCGGCAGAAGTTGTCCGTCCCACCGCCGCAGCCCCCGCCGCACCGCGTGCCCAAGGGCGAGGGCAGCATGGTCAACCGGGTGCTGATGACGTTGGTGGTGCTGCTCGTCATCGCCGCCGTCGGTGTGGGCGCGTGGACGATCGGCAGGAGCCTGGGCAGCCCCACCGACCCTGAGGCCCAGCAGACCGTTCCCAGCGTGTCGGCGTCGGCGTCCGCGCAGGTCGAGGCCGTCAAGCCCGACAGCGCCAAGGGCTTCGACCCGCTCGGCGACGATGACGAGAAGTCCGACATCGCGAAGCTGGCCATCGACGGCAAGCCCAGCACGCTGTGGAAGACCGAGTCCTACAGCAGCGCCGACCTCGGCCGGCTGAAGGACGGCGTCGGCCTCCTGCTCGACATGGGCAAGTCCATCCGGATCAGCGACGTGGTGGCTACGCTGGGCGACGCGCCGGGCGCGACCGTCGAACTCAAGGTGGGTGACTCAGCCGATCTCGACGCCCTGAAGACGGTGGCCACGAAGAAGGACGCAGCAGGTAAGACCACTCTGACCCCCGAAGAACCAGCAAGCGGTCAGTACGTTTTGATCTGGTTCACGCGCGTTCCGACAGATGGGGGCAAGTTTCATGGCACCATCTATGACGTAGTGGTGCACTCTCCCGGATCGGCATAATCAGGAAACTCTCTTGTGAACTCCCCACCCGAGACACCCTCAGCAGCGGAGCGGCCGGCGGTCACAGACGCCGAGCTGCTGACTGCCCATATCAACGGGGATACCCACGCCTTCAGCGAAATCGTCAAAAGGCACCGCGACCGCATGTGGGCGGTCGCCCTGCGTACGCTCGGTGACCCCGACGAGGCCGCCGACGCCGTGCAGGACGCCTTCGTCTCCGCGTACCGCAAGGCCGCCACGTTCCGCGGCGAGGCGGCCGTCACCACCTGGCTGCACCGCATCGTGGTCAACGCCTGTCTCGACCGCATGCGCCGCAAGTCCGTCAGGCCCGTCGCGGACGACGAGCTGATCGAGGCCGCCGAGCGCGAGACCCCCCTGCCCGACCAGACCGTGGAGCGTGAGGTCTCCATGGAGGTGTCGGCCGCGCTCAAACTCCTGCCCAGCGATCAGCGGGCGGCCCTCGTCCTCGTCGACATGATGGGGTATTCGGTCGAAGACGCAGCTCACGTGCTCCAGGTTCCGAGCGGCACGGTGAAGAGCCGGTGTGCCAGAGGACGCGCGAAACTTGCCCCGATTCTTTCGCATCTGCGGAACCGAACGGACCTTAATCGCGTCTCATCCGCGAAGGGAGCAGAACTTCGTGACGGGTGATACGCACTACGATCTGGACATCCTGGCCGAGTTGGCCGAGGGTCTCCTGGACGTCGACACGGCACGCCAGGTCCGCGGGCATCTCGCGGTCTGCGACCCCTGCGGGGAGCTACTGGCAGACCTGGCGACGGTTCGCGAGGTGCTCGCGGCGACCCCCACACCGGCCATGCCGATGGGTGTCGCACTGCGCATCGACAAGGCTCTGGCCGCCGAGGCGGAGTCCCGCAAGGGTGGAGGCGTCGGCCTCGCCGACACCCCGGACTGGGACGAGCTCATGCGGGACGCGCCGTGGGAGCGCGCCGCCGAGGTGCCGGAGCCCGCACGCTTCGGCGCGGGCAAGGTCGCCGAGCCGGCGCGGACCGACGCCCCCGGGCAGGACGCAACTGAGCCGGTGCGTCTGGGCGTGGTCGCCGACGACGGCACCATCGTCCAGGCCAGGCGCACGCGCGCACGACGGCGCGGCTGGGCGTTGCCCGCGGTCGCGGCAGCGGCGGCGGTCGCCGTGGTCGGCACGGCGTTGGCCTCGACCAGCCTGCTGGCGAGCGGCGGAGGCGGTCAGGGCGACACCGTCGCCCCACCGGTGGCGCAGTCCAAGGCGGTGTCGACGCCCACGCCGGTGGAGCGGAATCCGACGCGGGCGAGGTCGTACGCGCTGACCGACAGCCAGCACAACTACAGCGACCAGGAGCTTCGGCAGCCGCTCGAAGGCGTCTTCGGCCCCGCGCCCATCGTCGGTGGCGGCACGTCCGACGCCGCGAGCGTCGACAAGTGCGTGAACAGGGTGGCGGATCGCTCGAAGCTGCCGACGTACGCGGTCGACCAGGGACAGTACAACGGCCAGGAGGCCCTGGTGATCGCCTCGTGGAAGGACAAGGCCGCCCAGAAGCTGCGCATCGACATCGTCGACCCGTTCAACTGCAAGAACCTGCGTAAGCCCGCACTGGGCCGTTGGTAGGCGAAACCCCATGTCAGAGCCCGCTTCGGCGGGCTCTTTCGTTTCGGGTGGGTGTGGCGGGCAGGGCAGGGAATCAGGGCGGCCTAGGATCTGTTGACGCCGATGGCATCAGCTGACTGAGGAAGGCAGGCGTGAAGCGTTGAGTGACGTGCGTAACGTGATCATCATCGGATCCGGCCCAGCCGGCTACACCGCGGCCGTCTACTCCGCTCGTGCCGAGCTCAAGCCGCTGATCTTCGAGGGCTCCGTCACAGCGGGCGGCGCGCTCATGAACACCACCGACGTGGAGAACTTCCCTGGGTTCCCTGACGGCATCATGGGCCCCGACCTGATGGACAACCTGCGCAAGCAGGCCGAACGGTTCGGCGCCGAGCTCATCGCCGACGACGTCGTCGAGGTCGACCTCCGGGCCAACCCCAAGGTCGTCAAGACCCACACCGACACCTACTACGCCAGGTCCGTCATCCTGGCGATGGGGTCCGGCTACCGCGAGCTCGGCCTGGCCAACGAGAAGCGTCTGTCCGGCCACGGCGTGTCCTGGTGTGCCACCTGTGACGGCTTCTTCTTCCGCAACAAGGACATCGTGGTGGTCGGCGGCGGCGACACCGCGATGGAGGAGGCCACGTTTCTGACCAGGTTCGGCCGCATGGTGACGGTGGTGCACCGGCGTGACCAGCTGCGGGCCAGCAAGATCATGCAGGACCGCGCCTTCGGCAACGACAAGATCCGGTTCGTCTGGGACTCCGAGGTCGTCGACGTGATCGGCGACACCAAGGTCGAGGCGGTCAAGCTGCGCAACCTCAAGACCGGCGAGGAGTGCGAGCTGGCCACCGACGCGCTGTTCCTGGCCATCGGCCACGACCCGCGCACCGAGCTGATCAAGGGGCAGATCGACCTCGACGAGAACGGCTACATCAAGGTGGCCTCCCCCAGCACCGCCACCAACATCGAGGGCGTCTTCGCCGCAGGAGACGTCGTGGACCACACCTACCGCCAGGCCATCACCGCGGCCGGCACCGGCTGCGCGGCCTCGCTCGACTCCGAGCGCTGGCTGGCCACCATCGAGAAGTAAGGAGCGCACCGTGAAGGCTGTCACCGACGCCAACTTCGACACCGAGGTCCTCAAGAGCGACAAGCCCGTTCTGGTCGACTTCTGGGCCGAATGGTGCGGCCCGTGCCGCCAGGTCTCGCCGATCCTCCAGGAGATCGCCAACGAGCACAGCGACAAGCTGGAGGTCGTCAAGCTCAACATCGACGAGAATCCTGAGGTTCCGCGCCAGTACGGCGTACTCCAGATTCCCACCATGAACGTCTACAAGGGTGGAGAGGTCGTGAAGCAGATCATCGGCGCCAAGCCGAAGGCCATGCTGCTGCGCGAGCTCGAGGGCATCATCTAGCGCCACGGATGGTTCGCCCTTTGTGGCGCGCTTCGCCCGGCAGAGCCCCCGTCCATCGTGGCGGGGGCTTCTGCATGGGCGCGTGCAGGGCTGAGATGCCGTCAGACGGGACGTAGGGCGCGTTCCGGGCTCATGGATCCCAGGAGCCGTTCCAGAGCCACCTCGACGTCCTCGCGCCACGAAACAGCGGTCTTGAGTTCCAGTCTGAGCCGCGGAAATCTCAAATGCGGACGAACTGTCTTAAAACCAACAGAAAGCAGATATTCCGCGGGAACTATGCAACTCGGCTCTTCCCACTTGAGGTCCCCAAAAGCTTCTATGGCTTTCACCCCACGCCGGGTGAGGTCTTTGGCGACGCCCTGGATCAGCATCCGGCCCAGCCCGCCGCCCGAGAACTCGGGAATGATGTGGGCCGTCATCAGCAGCACCGCGTCCGCGCTGACGGGCGAGGTGGGGAAGGCGAGCGAACGCGGGCTGTAGAGCGGCGGGCTGTAGAGCACGAAGCCCGCGGGCGCCCCGTCGACGTAGAGGATCTTCCCGCAGCTCCCCCACTCCAGGAGCGTGCCGGAGATCCAGGCCTCCTTCTCCAGCCCGGAGTCGCCCGACTCCACCGCGCGCTCGCCGCTGACGGGATCGAGCTCCCAGAACACACACCGCCGGCAGCGGCGCGGCAGATCGTCAAGATTGTCCAGGGTTATGTTGACCAGCCGGCGCGACAACTACCGCCCCTATCGTTGACCCGGAAAAGCGCGCGAAAACCGCGTCCACAGGTGGCATCGTAGCCCAGTGAAGATGCCACCAGCCGACACCACGACGGTCAGCCCCGTCACGGGCGACATGTCCGTCTAGCGTAATCTGGTATTTCAGTCCGATATGACACCTAGGAGGTGGGCCGTGACAGCAGAGCGGGATCACGGTCAGGCACCCGCGACCCACGGGTCGCGCATCGACGCGTACGTCGATCGGTACGCCGCACGAGCTACCGGGATGGTCGCCTCCGAGATCCGAGCTCTCTTCGCCGTCGCGTCGAGACCCGAGGTGGTCTCGCTCGCCGGCGGCATGCCGTACGTCACGGCGCTCCCCCTCGACATGGTCGGCGAGCTCGTCTCCGACCTGGTCACCAAGCGCGGCCCCGTCGCGCTGCAGTACGGCTCCGGCCAGGGTGACCCGCACCTGCGCGAGCAGATCTGCGAGGTCATGCGGCTGGAGGGGATCCACGCCGGGGCGGACGACGTCGTCGTCACCGTCGGTTCGCAGCAGGCCCTCGACCTGATCACCCGGATCTTCATCGATCCCGGCGACGTGGTGCTCGCCGAAGGTCCCTCGTACGTGGGGGCTCTGGGGACATTCGCCGCCTACCAGGCCAAAGTGGTGCATATCGCCATGGACGATCAGGGCATTGTGCCCGAATCCCTGGCCCAGACCATCTACGCCCTCGAAACCGCCGGCGCGCCCATCAAGTTCCTCTACACGATCCCGACCTTCCAGAACCCCGCCGGCGTCACCCTCAACATCGCCCGCCGCCAGCAGGTGCTCGACATCTGCCAGCGGGCCGGGGTGCTCGTCATCGAGGACAACCCGTACGGGCTGCTCGGCTTCGACGGCGAGCCCATGCGCGCCCTGCGCGCCGACAACCCCGACGGTGTGGTCTACCTGGGGTCGTTCTCCAAGACGCTCGCCCCCGGCTTCCGCGTCGGCTGGGCGCTCGCCCCGCACGCCATCCGCGACAAGCTCGTGCTCGCCATGGAGTCGGCCGTGCTGTCGCACTCGTCCTTCACCCAGCTGGCCGTCGGCCAATACCTCACCACGCAACCCTGGCGCGAGCAGATCAAGACGTTCAAGGAGCTCTACCGCGAGCGCCGCGACGCCATCCTCGACGCGCTGGAAGCCCTGATGCCGCCCGAGGTCACCTGGACCCGCCCCGCCGGCGGGTTCTTCGTCTGGGCCACCCTGCCCGAAGGGCTCGACTCCAAGGCCATCCTGCCGCGGGCCGTGGCCGAACGGGTCGCGTTCGTCCCGGGCACCGGCTTCTTCTCCGACGGCAGCGGATCTCGGCACATGCGCCTGTCGTTCTGCTTCCCCGAGCCCGACCGCATCCGTGAAGGCGTACGACGGCTCGCCGGAGTGATCGAACAGGAGATGCAACTGCGCGACACGTTCGGCACCTCCTCGGCCCGCGACCACGCCGGAGTCGACACACCAGGACCCGACCTGGCCTGAACCTCACGACGAAGGGCCGGCGCCGGGCGGCGCCGGCCCTTCGTCTTTCCCCGTCCCATGCCGGGCGCGCGGACGAAGCACCTGCCGTACACCATCCACCCCCGACGCCGGTACGGTTGGACAGCGTGCGATCAGCGGAGGAGATGTGATGAGCGATCTGGGCCACGTGCTCGTGCTGGCCGGAGGCCTCTCCTACGAGCGAGAGGTGTCTCTGCGGTCCGGTCGCCGAGTCAGCGAGGTGCTGCGCGCGGCGGGCGTCGACGTCGAAGCCCGCGACACCGACGCGTCCCTCGTGCCCTCCATCCTCGCCGACCCGCCGGAGGCCGTGTTCGTCACCCTGCACGGCGGCGCGGGCGAGGACGGCGCGATCCGCTCCGTCCTCGAACTGCTCAACGTCCCCTACGTGGGCGCCGACCCCGACGCCTGCCGGGTCGCCTTCGACAAACCCACCGCCAAGGCCGTCGTACGCTCCGTCGGGCTGCACACCCCCGAGTCCGTCACACTGCCGAAGGAGACCTTCCACGACCTCGGCGCCACCGTCGTGCTGGGCCGCATCGTCGAACGGCTCGGCCTGCCCCTCTTCGTCAAGCCCGCCCGTGGCGGCTCGGCGCTGGGCGCCTCCATCGTCCGCACCGCCGAAGACCTCCCCGCCGCCATGGTCGGCTGCTTCGCCTACGGCGACACGGCCCTGATCGAGCAGTACGTCGAAGGCGTCGAGGTGGCCGTCTCCGTCGTCGACCTCGGCAACGGCCCGGAGGCCCTGCCCGCCGTGGAGATCGTCCCCGACGAAGGGGTCTACGACTACGCGGCCCGCTACACGGCCGGCCACACCGAGTTCTTCGCCCCCGCCCGTCTCTCCCCCGAGGCCGCCGCGGCGTGCGCGGACACGGCGGTGACCGCCCACACGGCGCTCGGCCTGCGCGACATCTCCCGTACGGACCTGATCGTCGACGCGGCGGGCGTGCCCCATTTCCTCGAGGTCAACGTGGCGCCGGGGATGACGGAGACCTCCCTGCTGCCCATGGCCGCAGAAGCAGCCGGCCAGGACCTGGGCGACCTCTGCCGCGCGCTTCTCCAGAACGCCGCCATCCGCTCCCGGCCCTGACCTCCAGCCCGGACACCGGCCCCGCCGCACCACTCGCCCGCCGACGCTGAGCCGTCATCCCCTGCCGACGGTCACGCAGGACTACAAGGGCGACCTTTCCGCCCGACACCACCGCGCGCCACTGACCCACGTCGAGGGCGCCTCCTGGGTCGTCCGCACAGCGGCCGTCTCGCGCAAGCCACCCCCATAGGGCACGTCTGCCCTGCCGCGCATGCCGCCGACCCGCCTCACCCGACATCACCTCCTGCCCGCCGCGAATCCACACGGCACACCGCTGACCCGAAACGGGGCGTCTGCCCACCACGCGCACCGGACCAACAACGCGGCATGCATCTGCCACGCTCCGACACACCCACGACGCGACCGTCCGCCGGCCCACGACGACGGCAGCAGCGGCGGCCGCGTGCCCGCCACATACGCCGAATGCGTCACCAGCCACTGACCGCGAGCCCTCTCTCCAGACGGTTGCCTTCCACCCGTAGGCGGGGCCGTGTCTGCCCGCGGAAAGTAGCCTTGCGGTGTGCTGATCGATTCCACGTACCCCAAGAGCTTCGCCAGCGACAACCACGCGGGCGTGCACCCGGACATCCTGGCGGCGATGACCGCCGCGAACGACGGAGACGCGCCCGCCTACGGCGGCGACCGTTGGACCGCGGCCTTCGAAGGAAGCATCAAGGAGGTGTTCGGGCCGGACGCGGAGGGCTTCGCGGTGCTCAACGGAGCGGGCGCCAACATGGTCGGCCTCGCTCTGATGCTCGGCCGCTACGACGCCATTCTCTGCGCCGACGGCGCCCACATCGCCACTCATGAAGCGGGCGCGGCTGAGCGGTTGCTCGGTGTGAAGTTGATGACGATCCCCGCCGCGCAGGGCAAGCTCCAGCCCGGCGACATCCAGGCGCGCCTGGGCGGCGTCGGCAACCACCACGAGTCCCAGCCCGCCGTCGTCTCCATCTCCCAGTGCACGGAACTCGGCACCACCTACTCCCCTGAGGAGATCGCCGCGCTGGCGGAGGCGGCGCACGAGGCGGGCCTACGCCTCCACGTGGACGGCGCCCGGCTCGCCAACGCCGCCGCCTTCCTCGACTGCGATCTGAAGGCCATCACCACCGACGTCGGAGTGGACGTCTTCAGCTTCGGCGGCACCAAGAACGGCGCGCTGGCCGCCGAGGCCGTGGTGGTGCTCGACCCGGAGCTGACCCGGGCAGTGCCATTCCTGCGTCGCCAGTCGCTTCAGCTCGCCTCGAAGATGCGATTCATCTCAGCCCAACTCTCGGCGCTCCTGACCGACGACTTGTGGCGTCGGAACGCGGACCACGCCAACCGGATGGCCATGCGACTGGCGAACGGCTTGGAGGGCATCGCGGGGGTGTCGTTGGCGTTCCCCGTCCAGTCCAACGCCGTCTTCGCCTCGCTCCCGCCGGCGGTGGCCGAGACGCTTCAGCAGCGGTACCTGTTCCACTTCTGGGACGAGGCGTCCGGCGTCGTCCGCTGGATGACCGCCTTCGACACGGCGGCCGAACACGTCGACGACTTCCTGGACGACATCCGCAAGGCCGCCATGTGACCACCCACGTGTTTCACGTGAAACACGAGCCCCGCAACGGCGACGCTCCTACTCATAAGACTCGCAAGACACTCGGCCGGTCACGATGCAGTCGAGCAACACGCCACGAAGAACTGGTACGACGGCCGACCGGCCCGCCCCGCCCTCGTCCACCGCCCGCCCGCAGCAGGGCGGCGGCAGGGCGGCGGCGCGGCGTAATCCCGCCGCCCGCCGAGCCGCGAACGGAGGCCGGTGTTTCACGTGGAACAGCGCATCGGAGCTGGCGTGGTTTCACGTGAAACACCCGCTCATTCAGGAGCTTCCCTCATCGCCCGGACGGCCTCCGGGGCCATCGTGTCGATGATGCGCTCAAGGTCGTCGATCGTGGCGAACTCGACGACGATGCGGCCCTTGCGGCGTCCGAGGTCGACCTTGACCTTCGTCTCGAAGTGGTCGGAGAGGCGGTCGGCGAGATGAGTGAGCCCGGGTGCGGTGGGCTTGGAGGGCGTACGTTCGCGGGGAGCCTTCTGGGCCGCCTGGGCACTTCCCATCGCCACGATCTCTTCGACCGCGCGTACCGAGAGAAGCTCCGCCACGATCCGCTGAGCGAGCTGGGTCTGCTCCTCCACGGAGCTCAACCCGAGCAGGGCCCGCGCGTGGCCGGCGCTGATGACACCGGCGGCCACCTTGGGCTGGATCTCGGGTGGCAGGTTCAGCAGGCGGAGGGTGTTGGTGATGTGGGAACGGGACCGGCCCACCTTCTGCGCCAACTGGTCGTGCGTCGCCTGGAAGTCATCAAGAAGTTGCTGGTATGCCGCGGCTTCTTCCAACGGGTTCAGCTGCTCACGCTGAAGGTTCTCGATGAGCGCGTCCCGCAGGAGGTCGGTGTCCTGCGTGTTGCGGACGATCGCGGGGATCGGGTCAAGGCCGACCTGCTTGCACGCCCGCCAGCGCCGCTCCCCCATGATCAGCTCGTACTGCCCACCGCCGACCGAACGCACCACGATCGGCTGCAGGAGCCCCACCTCGCGGATGGACTTCGCAAGCTCCTCAAGACGTTCGCCGTCGAACACCTCACGCGGCTGGCGTGGGTTGGGGACGATCGCTTCGAGGGCGACCTCCTTGAAGTACGCCCCCGCGACCGGCTGCGGGCCCGTCGCCGCCGTTGACCCGTTGGCCGAGGACGGAACCGCCCCCGTGCCGTCAACGATGGGACCGGTCGGGATGAGCGCCCCGAGCCCCTTGCCCAATCCCCGCCGCTGCTGACTCACTGCGTCTCCTCATCCAGCCGGTCGAATCCGGTCACTCCTGGAGAGGTTACCGTTGCGCGCCGGACGGAGTGCCCGCTCGCCACACACCGCCCCGTTTGATTTACCCCGAGACGATCACAAATCTGCCCAGCCCATGACCACCCCTACGATTCCCTCGCCTCCCCCAGCGGACGCATCGCAGTCTCGTACGTCGCGTGGGTGTGGACGCTCGGTCGGCGTTGGGAAGCGTCCGACGGCCGGGAGGCGGCATCCCGCGTCCCCGTGAATGGCGGGTTCAGGCGACCGTGGCGCGGTGGGCTATCTCCCGGGCGGCGTCCATGTAGGCCATCGCACCGCTGGACCCCGGGTCGTACGTCATGACCGACTGGCCGTAGCTGGGCGCCTCCGACAGGCGGACGCTGCGCGGGATGACCGTGTTGAGCACCGTGTCCCCGAAATGGGCTCGCACCTCGTCCGCCACCTGCGAGGCCAGCCGGGTGCGGCCGTCGTACATCGTCAGGACGATCGTCGACAGGTCGAGCGTCGGGTTGAGGTGCGCCTTGATCAGGTCGACGTTCCTGAGGAGCTGACCGAGGCCCTCCAGCGCGTAGTACTCGCACTGGATGGGGATCATGACCTCGTCCGCGGCCACCAGCGCGTTCACGGTCAGAAGCCCCAGGGACGGCGGACAGTCGATGACGATGTAGTCGAGGTCGATCGAGTCGTACGCCGTCAGCGCCCGGCGGAGGCGGGCTTCCCTCGCCACGAGGGAGACCAGCTCGATCTCCGCACCCGCCAGGTCAATGGTGGCGGGCGCGCAATACAGGTTGGGCATGTCGGGCACTTGCTTGACGATGCCGGCCATGGGCAGATCGTCCACAAGCACTTGGTAGACATCCGGTACGTCGCCGCGGTGCTCCGTGGCGAGCGCCGTGGAGGCGTTGCCCTGCGGGTCGAGGTCGACCACGAGGACACGCTGGCCGTGCATCGACAGGGCGGCGGCGATGTTGACCGAAGTGGTGGTCTTGCCGACGCCACCCTTCTGGTTGGCCACCGCGATCACCCTCGTCTTGGCCGGACGCGGCCAGGAGCCGTCGCCATCAGCAGGGCTCTCGCCGGACTGGGCAGCCGTCTGCGTTGCGGATGTTTCACGTGAAACCACTGAGCTGAGCGCCTCTCGTACCAACGGCGATTCACCGGGGTTCAGGGGGGTCTGGGTCACGATGGCCATCCTTTCAACGAGTGGTGTGCCGGTGCCGGGAATTGACTGTCGCGACACGCCCATTTCAGGCCAGCCAACTCCGGATGGACTCTCGGACGGACGGCTGTCCGGCCAGCCAAGACCGCTTGACGCGACTGGCACAACCGTCACCTCCTTCGTCGCCGCCTGGCTTGCTCCGGCGCGCGACCCGCTACCACCCGAACCAATGTTGCAGGCGGCTCGACCTTACCGCGCCCGACGGTCACGAGCTCAGCCGTTCGGGCCCCGGTGGCTCGCAATTCGGCCTCCGCCTCGGCCAGTTCGCCCGCGGCCCGCTCCCCCTTCATGGCGATCAGCTCGCCACCTTCGCACAACAGCGGCATGGCCCATGTGAGCAGGCGTTCGAGCGGGGCCACCGCGCGAGCACTGGCGACGTCGTACTCACGCTTGCCCGCCAGCTCCTCCGCCCGCCCGCGCAGCACCTCGACGTTGCCCAGCTTGAGCGTGTCGACGCACTCCTGCAGGAACACGGTACGCCGAAGCAGCGGCTCCAGCAGCGTGACCGTGATGTCAGGGCGGACAATGGCCAGCACGAGCCCGGGCAGCCCGGCGCCTGACCCGATGTCCACCAGACGCACATCGGGAGGCACGGCCTCCGCCACGACCGCGCAGTTGAGCAGGTGGCGATCCCAGATCCGCGGCACCTCCCGGGGCCCCAGCAGCCCGCGGACGACTCCAGGACCCGCCAGCAGCTCGGCGTACGCGTTCGCACGCCCCCAAGCCTCCCCGGTGAAGACGTCACGCGCTATCTCCGGCGGCTCCGAAAGCTCATCGCTCACTGGTCGGTAGCCCTTTCTTGGTGCTTGGTCGAAGCCCTGACGCCGATCGCCCTCGGGGACCGCGAGGACGTCAGAGGCCGTCCCCCACCCAAGGCTAGATGCGCGATCACATGGGAAGACTAGCGGGCTGTCCCAACGCCGACGCCGGACCGCGTGCCCCCGCCCGGCCCTGTGCCCGAAACACCCGCAAGCCCGTTCAGCGGACCGCACGCCACTCGTACCCCCGGACATGCACAAGCCTCACGCCCGAGCACGGGCAAGTCGCACGCGCCACGCGCGACCAGGACGTGTGCCCGAGCGTGCCTGAGGCCAGTAGCTGCGTGTGCACCGATCGTGCTCGACGATTGTGCACGGTCCTGCACACGACTCCCGGGTCACGGTAGCGCCCGTACATCCCGTGCCCGGAGTGCCCGTCGGGACGACGGACATGCGAACGGCCGCCTGTTCCCGCGAAGGTGGCGGAGGCAGACGGCCGTTGGGAGGGGTCAGGCGGGCATGACCACGACGTACCGCTGAGGCTCCTCACCCTCGGACTCGCTGCGGAGCCCGGCGGACGCGACCGCGTCGTGGACGATCTTGCGTTCGAAGGGAGTCATCGGGTGCAGGGACTTGGGCTCCCCGCGCTCCTTGACCTGGTTGGCGACCTCGGTGCCGAGCTTGGTCAGCTCTGCCCTGCGCCGCTCGCGGTAGCCGGCCACGTCGAGCATCAGCCGGGAACGTTCGCCCGTCTGCCGGTGCACGGCCAGGCGGGTCAGCTCCTGCAGCGCTTCCAGGACCTCTCCCCCGGCCCCCACCAGCTCCGTGCCTTTGAGCCCGACCACGGAGACCAGGGCACGGTCGCCCTCGACGTCCATGTCGATGTCGCCGTCGATGTCGGCGATGTCGAGAAGGCCTTCGACGTAGTCGGCAGCGATCTCGCCTTCCTGCTCCAGCGCGGTGAGATCAGGAGCCTGCTCCTGCTCGGCCTCGGTCATGGCCGGCCTCTCCTTCGTGTTCACGACTTCTTGCTGCCGGTGCGCTTGCTGCGGGGCTGCCGGCTCGGCTGTTGCCTGATGATCTTAGGCTCCGGCGGGGGCGGCGGCGCCTGCTCCTCGGGGGGTGTCTTGCGGATCTTCGCGATCAGGCCCTGCTTGGGCGGGGTGGGGATCACGTTGCCCTTGGCGTCGTACTGAGGCATCGGGTAGCGGCTGTAGAACCAGTGCTGCTGGCCGAGCGTCCACACGTTGGTCGTGACCCAGTAGAGGATCAGGCCGAGGGGGAAGTTGAGGCTGAAGATGGCGAACAGCGGCGAGATGTACATCAGGATCTTCTGCTGCTGCGCCATGGGGTTGTCCGGCATCTGGGCCATGGACCGGGTGACGCTCTGCCGCACGGTGAGGAACGTGGTCAACGAGCTGATCGCCACGAAGATGCCAAGCACGATCTTGGTCTGCACCGCGCCGGCCTGGAACGTCGTGAGCTGCTCCGCCGACATCCAGAAGTGGGCGGGCAGCGGCGCGCCGAAGATGTGCGCGCTTCTGGCGCTGTCGACCAGGTCCTGCGTCATGCCGTAGCTGGGCTCGCCGTTGGCCATCTTCTGCAGCACGGTGAACATGGAGATGAAGATGGGGAACTGCGCGAGAACGGGAAGGCAGCCGCCGAGCGGGTTGGCCCCGGCACCCTGGTAGAGCGCCATGACCTCCTGGTTCATCCGCTGCTTGTCGTTCTTGTAGCGCTTGCGCAGCTCCTGCACCTTGGGGGCGAGTTCCTGCATCTTCCGCGACGATCGCATCTGCTTCAGGAAGAGCGGGAAGATCAGGATCCGCATGAAGGCGGTCAGCGTGATGATCGTCAGCGCCCAGGTCAGCCCGCTGTCCGGGTTGAGGACCGTGCTGTACGCAGTATGGATCCAGATGATGACTTGGGCTACGGCTTGGTACAGCCAGCTCAGCCAGGACAGCTCCACCGAGCTATCTCCCTTGCGTTTCGTGAGACCGGACCGGGCGTGGGGGCACCGGGTCAATACCTCCGGGATGGAATGGGTGGCACCGCCCGATGCGCCGGACAGTCAGCCATGTGCCGCGCAATGCTCCGTGCACGGCAATCGCCTCGAGTCCATATGCACTGCACGACGGGTAGAACCGGCAGCGTGGACCGAGCATCGGGCCGATGAAGGCCCGGTAGAACCGGATGGGGAGGATGAGCGCCCGAGCGGCGTGGCTCGGCGCCACCACTTGCGGCTGCTCTGTCATCTCTGCTGTCCACCCGTCGAGGACTCGTGCCGCCTGAGCAAACGTTCCAGCGCGGAGTCGAGCTCGGCGGCCAGGTGCTCGAATCGCGCGGACGCGGCCGGTGGATTGGCGCGTACCACCAGAAGGCTACCTCGCGGCAGCCGGTCAAGACGGTCCCGCATCAGGTGTCGGAGCCGTCGCTTGACCTTGTTGCGCGTCACGGCGCCGCCGACGGCCTTGCTCACGACGAAACCCACTAGGGGTTCGTTATCCCCAGATATGGCGAAATGCACCACTAGAGTCGGTCGGCCGGCGCGCTTGCCGCGCCGCACCGCCGTCTCGAACTCGTCCCCGCGTCGCATGCGGGATTGGCGGGACAGCACCGTATACGCCTAACGCCCGCCGGCGAGAAACACCGGCGGGCCGACAAACAGGCGCGGGTCGATCAGGCCGACAGCTTCTCGCGGCCCTTGCGGCGGCGAGAAGCGAGGATGGCGCGACCGGCCCGGGTGCGCATCCGCAGCCGGAAGCCGTGGGTCTTCGCGCGGCGACGGTTGTTCGGCTGGAAAGTACGCTTGCTCACGGGTGGGCTCCAGGCTTGATGATGCGCCACAGCGGCGCTTAACACACAGGATGGCCTGTCAGGGAAGCGAGGGCACGCGAAATAGCCGTCGCGTGACAAGCCGACCGTCGTACGTTACGGGTGAAACGCGGCTCAGGTCAAACCAGACCGGTTATCCACTAATCCACAGGCGACTTTTCCACGGGCCCGCCGGCGTCCACAGTATGTGCACCCAGGTGCCACTACGCTGTGGACAACGTCTTGAACACGGCTGTGCACATAGATACTGTCAGCCCTTCTGGGCCAGCCCCAAGGCTGTGCACAACCTGTGGATCTCCTGTGGAGAGCCTGTGGAGCGCCCGGGCGGGAAGCCCGGCAGCCACGCTGTGGACGAAGGGGCCGCCGAGAGCCGGGGCGGCCGCGAGATGTGGATAACGATCGCGGGGGGCCGCGAGAGGAAGGAGGGGGAGCCGCATCATGAACGCTGTCGACCTCGGCACGGTATGGCAGAGGGCACTGGGCAACTTCCTCAACGAGAACGTGCCGGTGCAGCAGCGCACGTGGCTGTCGATGGTGCGGCCGATCGCCCTGGCCAACGACACGATCGTGCTCGGCGTCCCCAACGACTTCCTCAAGGACCTCATCGAGGGCAAGCTGCGCTCGCTCGTCACGCACGCGCTGTCGCAGGAGCTCGGCCGGACGATGCGGCTGGCGGTGATGATCGACACGACGGCGCCCGAGCAGCCGGCCGGGGACGTTCATCAACAGCCTGTGACTCACAGTTATCCCCAGGATGTGGAGAGTCAGCCGCGTTATGCACAGCCTGCGCCACCGCAGCACAACCAGGCTTCCGAGCCTCCACAGTTCTATTCTCCACAGCCCGAGCAGCCCCAGATATCCACCGAATATCCACAGCAGAGCTTCTCTTTTGAACAGGCGCAGCCGTACACACCGCCTGTGGAGAAGAGCCCCGAGCCGGCGCAGAACCGCTGGGAAGCGAAGAGCAGCAAGCCCAGCGAACCAGCACGGCTCAACCAGAAATACACGTTCGAGACATTCGTCATCGGCGCCAGCAACCGGTTCGCCCACGCGGCGGCCGTGGCGGTGGCCGAATCCCCCGCGAAGGCGTACAACCCCCTCTTCATCTACGGCGATTCGGGGCTGGGGAAGACTCACCTGCTGCACGCGATCGGGCACTACGCCCAGAGCCTGTACGACGGCGCGCGGGTCAGGTACGTGAGCTCCGAGGAGTTCACCAACGACTTCATCAACAGCATCCGCGACCACAAGGCCGACGGGTTCCGCGGCCGCTACCGCGCGATCGACATCCTGCTTGTGGACGACATCCAGTTCCTGGAGGGCAAGGAGCAGACGCAGGAGGAGTTCTTCCACACCTTCAACACGCTCCACAACGCCAACAAGCAGATCGTCATCTCCAGCGACCGGGCGCCGAAGCAGCTGATCACGCTGGAGGACCGGCTGCGCAACCGGTTCGAGTGGGGTCTGATCACCGACGTGCAGCCGCCCGAGTTGGAGACCCGGATCGCCATCCTCAGGAAGAAGGCCATCCAGGAAGGGCTGGCCGCGCCGCCCGAGGTGCTCGAATACATCGCGAGCCGCATCTCCACCAACATCCGTGAGCTCGAAGGCGCCCTGATCAGGGTGACCGCGTTCGCCAGCCTCAACCGGCAGGGCGTCGACCTGCAGCTGGCCGAGGTGGTGCTGAAGGACCTCATCACCTCGGAGTCCGACACCGAGATCACCATCGCGGCGATCATGAGCGAAACCGCCCAGTACTTCGGCATCAGCATCGACGACCTGTGCGGTACCTCCCGCAGCCGGGCGCTCGTCAACGCCAGGCAGATCGCGATGTACCTCGCCCGCGAGCTGACCGAGCTGTCGCTGCCGAAGATCGGCCAGCAGTTCGGCGGACGGGACCACACGACCGTGATGCACGCCGAGCGCAAGATCCGGTCGCTCATCGCGGAGCGAAGGTCGATGTACAACCAGGTCAACGAGCTGACAATGCGGATCAAGCAGACGCCCCGTGGATCTTGAGTTTCATACACAGCCTGTGGAAAACGCTGTGGACCAGCGGAAACACAAAAATTCACTCGCCGTTCGCCCGACAATGCTGGGAAAAATCCGTCCACAATGGTTGGGGACAACGGTGGGGACATCCTGGGGAGAACCTGGGGACTACCAGTGGACAGTGTGTGGACAGACTGTGAACAACGGATCTGGGGCTCCAGAAGGGCCTCTCATACCCCGTGGATAACCTGTGGAAACCTCGTGGATAACCCCGGCCCGGCCGTGGATGAAGGCACCAAGATCTGGGGACGGCCTGTGGGCGAAAAATCTCTGTCCCCAGGCGCGGAAGTTCTCCCCAGGCGTCACCCACAGCGTCGGTGGATGAAAATATGGCCTCTGACCAGCCAAGACGCCGGTTGTCCACAGTACCCACAGCCCCTAGTGTGATGACCTCTTATCTCTCTTACTAAGAAACTCAAAGACCCATAGAGGGGTTCTCCCGGAGCGCGAGTCCGGGAGGGTGGATCCTTGAGATCCTTGAAGCAACGACGAACCCAGGAGGCTGATCACCGTGATGTTCCGAATCGAGCGAGACGTCCTCGCTGAGGCGGTGGCATGGACGGCACGCAGTCTCCCGGCGCGACCGTCGGTGCCCGTGCTCGCCGGCATGCGCCTGGAGGTCACGGACGAGCAGCAGCTCAAGCTCTCCGGATTCGACTACGAGGTCTCCGCCGAGGTGACGCTCGAGGTCCACACCGGCGAACCGGGCGTCGTACTCGTCTCGGGCAAGCTCCTCGCCGAGATCACCCGGTCCCTTCCCGCACAGCCTGTGGATTTCGTGGTCGACGGCGCCAAGGCGGTCGTCACGTGCGGCAGCGCGCGGTTCACCCTGCTGACCATGCCTGTGGAGGACTACCCGTCGCTCCCCGCGATGCCGCCGGCAGCGGGCCGCGTCGGCAGCGACGTGTTCGCCTCGGCCGTCGGTCAGGTCGCCGTCGCCGCGGGCCGGGACGACACCCTGCCGATGCTCACGGGCGTACGCATGGAGATCGAGGGCGACACGGTGACGCTCGCCGCGACCGACCGCTACCGGCTGGCCGTGCGCGAGCTCAAGTGGCAGCCGGGGCAGCCCGACTTCTCCGCGATCGCGATGATCCCCGGCAAGACGCTCGCCGACACCGCGAAAGCGCTCGGCGCGACAGGCGCCGAGGTGGAGATCGCGCTCAGCTCCGCCGGCGGCACCGGCGAAGGCATGATCGGTTTCTCCAGCGCCGGGCGGCGCACCACGACCCGGCTGCTCGACCCCGAGTTCCCCAAATACCGTTCGCTCCTGCCGACCGAGTTCTCCGCCCGCGCCGACCTGTCCACAGGCCCGTTCGTCGAGGCGGTCAAGCGGGTGGCCCTGGTCGCCGAGCGCAACACCCCCGTACGGCTGGCCTTCAAGAGCGGCGAGGTCGTGCTGGAAGCCGGCAGCGGCGACGAGGCACAGGCCGTCGAGGCGCTGCCCGTCGACTACGAGGGCGAGGAGATGAACATCGCCTTCAACCACCAGTTCCTGCTGGAAGGGCTGGGCGCGATCGACTCCGACGTGGCCAGGCTGCAGATGACCACGTCGACGAAGCCCGCTATCCTCACCGGTGGCAAGCCTGTGGACGACGCCGCCGCGGCGGACTACCGCTACCTGATCATGCCCATCCGCCTGTCCGGCTGACCCGGCCTTCGGGGATGATGGAAGCCTGACGAGGGGGACACAACATGCAGATCGGCATGGTCGGACTGGGCAAGATGGGCGGCAACATGGCCGAGCGGCTGCGCCGCGGCGGTCATGAGGTCGTCGGCTACGACCGCGACCCGGCCATCAGCGACGTGGCCAGCCTGAAAGAGCTGGTCGAGCGCCTGCGAGCCCCACGCGCGGTCTGGGTGATGGTGCCCGCGGGCAAGCCCACCCAGACCACCGTCGACGATCTCGGCGAGTTGCTCGACGAGGGCGACATCGTCGTCGACGGCGGAAACTCCCACTACGGCGACGACCAGAGGCACGCCGGCGAGCTGGCGGAGAAGGGCATCGGGTTCGTCGACTGCGGCGTGAGCGGCGGCGTCTGGGGCCTGGACAGCGGCTACGCGCTCATGTGCGGCGGCGACTCCTCCCACGTCGAGCGGCTGATGCCGATCTTCGAGACGCTCAAGCCCGAGGGCGAGGACGGCTTCGTGCACGCCGGGGACGTCGGTGCCGGGCACTTCGCGAAAATGGTCCACAACGGCATCGAATACGGCATGATGCAGGCCTTCGCGGAGGGCTGGGAGCTTCTCGAGGCATCCGACGTGGTCAAGGACGTCAAGGGTTCCTTCAGCAGCTGGCGCACCGGCACCGTGATCCGTTCCTGGCTGCTCGACCTGCTGGTGCGCGCGCTCGACGACGACGAGCACCTCGACCAGCTGCGCGGCTACGCACAGGACTCCGGGGAGGGCCGGTGGACGGTGCAGGCGGCCGTCGACCACGCCGTTCCGCTGCCGGTCATCACCGCCGCGCTCTACGCGAGGTTCGCCTCGCGCCAGGACGACTCCCCCGCGATGAAGGTCGTCGCGGCGCTGCGCAACCAGTTCGGCGGCCACGCGACCACCGCGGCGGAAGGCAGCACCGCCAAGGGCGCCGACTCGCCGGGCGCCGACGTCACGCCGCCCGGCCCGGGCGAGCGCTAGCAGCCGTCCATCGCGAGCCGGTGACCCCAGTGACGGGCGAGGCCGACTAACCTTCGTGAGGTGCATGTCGCCCACCTCTCGCTGACCGACTTCCGGTCCTACGCGTCCGTGGAGCTCGGCCTGGAGCCGGGCGTCACGGCGTTCGTGGGGCCCAACGGCCAGGGCAAGACCAACCTGGTCGAGGCCCTCGGCTACGTCGCGACGCACTCCAGCCACCGGGTGGCGAGCGACGCGCCCCTCGTCCGGCAGGGCGCCACGCGCGCGGTCGTACGCTGTGCCGTCCAGCGCGACGACCGCCGGGCGCTCGTCGAGCTGGAGATCAACCCGGGCCGGGCCAACCGCGCCAGGCTCAACCGCTCGCCCGTGCCGAGGGCGCGCGACGTCGTGGGTCTGCTGCGCACGGTGTTGTTCGCCCCCGAGGACCTGACGCTGTCCAAGGGAGACCCGTCGGAGCGCCGCCGGTTCCTCGACGACCTGCTGGTGGCCAGGGCCCCCAGGTTCGCCGGAGTGCGCGCCGACTACGACCGGGTGCTCAAGCAGCGCGGCGCCCTGCTCCGCACTGCCGCGCAGGCCCGCAGAGGCGCCAGGAGCGCGAGGAGGGCGGAACGCGACACCGGGTTCGCCGCGGCGGGCGCGGGCGACGTACTGAGCACTCTGGAGGTGTGGGACGCCCATCTCGCCAGGCACGGCGCCGAGCTGTTGCAGGCGAGGCTCGAGCTCATCGAGGCGCTGCGCCCGCTGGTCGCGGGGGCCTACGCCGCGCTCGCCCCCGCGAGCGCTCCGGCGACGATGGCCTATCGCAGTACGTTGTCCACAGGTGGGGACAACGGTGAGGGTGACGAACTGCCCGAACACGCCGGTGAGCGGGGATCTTCCGATACACAGACGTTATCCACAGACTTGGGGAAAACCCTTGAGGAGCGTCTCCGCGCGCGCCTCCTGGAGGTGCGCCAGTCCGAGCTGGAGCGGGGCGTCACGCTCGTCGGCCCGCACCGCGACGACCTGATCCTCGGTCTCGGCGACCTGCCCGCCCGCGGCTACGCCAGCCACGGCGAGTCCTGGTCGTTCGCGCTGGCGCTGCGGCTGGCCGCCTACGACCTGCTGCGCGCCGACGGCGGGGATCCCGTGCTGATCCTCGACGACGTGTTCGCCGAGCTCGACACCCAGCGCAGACGCCGCCTCGCCGAGATGGTCGCACCGGCCGAGCAGGTGCTCATCACCGCGGCAGTGCCCGACGACGTCCCCAAGGAGCTGTCAGGCGGCAGGTACGACGTCGCGGAGGGGAGTGTGACCCGTGTCCGCTGAGGACAACCCCACAGCCAAGGGCGCAGCGATGGCCAGGGAGAAGCTCGCCCAGGCCAAGGCCGACGCGGCCAAACGCGGCCAGCTCCCCCGGCGCGAGCCCAGGCGCAGGGCCGCGGGGCCGCGCAGGGAGGGCGGCGATCCACAACTTTTCGGACGGGCCATCGCCGACCTGCTCGCCGATCGCGGCTGGGAACGCTCGGCGGCCGTCGGCGGGGTGTTCGGGCGCTGGGCCGACATGGTGGGCCCCGACCTGGCCGCCCACACCAGGCCCGAGTCGTTCGACGACGGCGTGGTGCTGATCGCGGCCGACTCGACGGCCTGGGCCACGCAGGTGCGGATGCTCGCGCGCACCCTCGTACGCAGGCTCAACGAGGAACTGGGCGACGGCACGGTGACGAAGGTCAAGGTCAGAGGACCGCAGAACGCCCCGCGCCCGTCAGGCGGGTTGCGGGTGACCGGAAGCCGGGGCCCCGGCGACACCTATGGGTAGCCCTGTCGAGCGGTGTCCCGCATGGTGTGGATCGTGGCCAAGGGCGATCAGAAAGCCGCAGACGCGATAAGCCCCCCTTTCCGGAGGGGGGATGCGGCCCCGGGGGGCAGAACGAGCTAGCGGGCATCACAGGCGCGTTCATTGCCACCTTGAGGCTCCGGAGGCGGTAGAATGAAAAAGGATTCCGGACACGTCCGCTTGCGTGTCACCCCGGCAGCAAGCCGACTCCCCTGGGTGACCGCGCATCGGGGCACTCACGACGGTGACGGGCACGGCAGGGGCAGCTTTGTGACGATCATGGCGTCCCTGGCCGCGTGTCCGCGGCAGGAGGATTTCGCAGTTGTCCTACGACGCTAGCTCAATCACCGTACTCGAAGGGCTTGAGGCGGTTCGCAAGCGCCCGGGTATGTATATCGGCTCCACCGGGGAGCGAGGTCTGCACCACCTGGTTCACGAGATCGTGGACAACGCGGTGGACGAGGCTCTCGCCGGATTCGCCACCAGGATCGACATCACGCTGCTCGCCGACAACGGCGTGCGGGTGATCGACGACGGCCGCGGCATCCCCACCGGCATACACCCGGTGGAGAAGCGCTCGGCGGTCGAGCTCGTGCTGACCACGCTGCACGCGGGCGGCAAGTTCGACAGCCAGGCCTACGCGGTCTCCGGCGGCCTGCACGGCGTCGGCTCGGCCGTCGTCAACGCGCTGTCCACCGCGATGGACGTCGAGGTCAAGCAGAACGGCCACTACTGGCGCCAGCGCTTCGAACACTCCAAGCCCACCGCGCCGCTGGCCAAGGGCGAGGAGACCGACGAGACCGGCACCACGATCACGTTCTGGCCCGACCCCGAGGTCTTCGAGACCACGACCTGGAACTACGAGACGCTCTCGCGGCGCTTCCAGGAGATGGCCTTCCTCAACAAGGGCCTGACGATCACGCTGACCGACGAGCGCCCCGAATACATCAACGGCGAGCCGCGCAAGGTCACCTACCTCTACGAGGGCGGCCTGGCCGACTTCGTCAAGCACCTCAACGTGAAGAAGGAGCCGGCGCACGCGTCGATCATCTCCTTCGAGGAAGAGGGCGACGGCATAGCGGTCGAGATCGCCATGCAGTGGAACAACTCCTACTCCGAGTCGGTCTACACCTTCGCCAACACGATCAATACGGCCGAGGGCGGCACCCACGAGGAGGGCTTCCGTGCGGCGCTGACGTCGATCGTCAACCGCTACGCCCGCGAGCAGAAGTTCCTCAAGGAGGGCAAGGACGACAACCTCTCAGGCGAGGACGTCCGCGAGGGCCTGACCGCGATCATCTCCGTCAAGCTCTCCGACCCGCAGTTCGAGGGCCAGACCAAGACCAAGCTCGGCAACACCGAGGCCAAGTCGTTCGTCCAGAAGGCGTGCAACGACCACCTGCGCGACTGGCTGGAGCGCAACCCCGGCGAGGCCAAGGACATCGTCAACAAGTCGCTTCAGGCCTCACGCGCCCGCCTGGCGGCCCGCCAGGCCCGCGACCTCACCCGGCGCAAGTCGCTGCTCGAGTCGGGCAGCGGGCTGCCCGGCAAGCTGGCCGACTGCCAGTGGAACGACCCCGAGCGGTGCGAGCTGTTCATCGTCGAGGGCGACTCGGCCGGCGGCTCGGCCAAGGGCGGACGCGACTCCCGGTTCCAGGCGATCCTGCCCATCCGCGGCAAGATTCTCAACGTCGAGAAGGCGCGGATCGACAAGGTCCTGAAGAACAACGAGGTCCAGGCGCTGATCACCGCGCTCGGCACCGGCGTCCACGACGAGTTCGACATCGCCAAACTGCGCTACCACAAGGTCATCCTGATGGCCGACGCCGACGTCGACGGCCAGCACATCAACACGCTGCTGCTGACGCTGCTGTTCAGGTTCATGAGGCCGCTGATCGAGGCGGGGCACGTCTACCTGTCGTGCCCGCCGCTCTACAAGATCAAGTGGGACCGCAAGGGTGAGGACGCCTCCTACGCCTACTCCGACCCCGAACGCGACGCCGTCATCGCCGAGGGCATCGCCAACGGCAAGCCCGACCCGCGGTCGCGCGACAACGTACAACGCTTCAAGGGCCTGGGCGAGATGAACGCGGCCCAGCTCTGGGAGACCACGATGAACCCGGAGACCCGGCTCCTGCGCCTGGTCACGCTCGACGACGCGGCCCAGGCCGACGACCTGTTCAGCGTGCTCATGGGCGAGGACGTCGAGGCCAGGCGCGACTTCATCATCCGCAACGCTCGCGATGTTCGTTTCCTCGACGTCTGAGCGACCGGCCGTGGGTGCAGATTCCGCTACCTGCGGTGAGCCGCAGGACCTGGCTCATCGTTCCATGAAGAAGGACCTCAACCTGTGACGGACGTGAACACCACTCCCCCGGCTGACCGCATCGAGCCTGTGGACATCCAGTCCGAGATGCAGCGCAGTTACATGGACTACGCGATGTCCGTCATCGTGTCCAGGGCGCTGCCGGACGTGCGCGACGGGCTCAAACCGGTGCACCGCCGGGTGCTCTACGCGATGTACGACGGTGGCTACCGCCCCGACCGCGGCTACTTCAAGTGCGCCCGCGTCGTCGGTGACGTGATGGGCACCTACCACCCCCATGGCGACACCTCGATCTACGACGCGCTGGTGCGCCTGGCGCAGCCGTGGTCGCTGCGTTATCCGCTGGTCGACGGCCAGGGCAACTTCGGTTCGCCGGGCAACGACCCCGCGGCGGCGATGCGGTACACCGAGTGCAAGCTCGCGCCCATCGCCATGGAGATGCTGCGCGACATCGACAAGGAGACCGTCGACTTCCGGCCCAACTACGACGGAAAGTCGCAGGAGCCGGACGTCCTGCCGGCGCGTTTCCCGCAGTTGCTGGTCAACGGCTCGGGCGGCATCGCCGTCGGCATGGCCACCAACATCCCCCCGCACAACCTGCGCGAGGTCGCCTCGGCGGTCAGGTGGGCGCTGGAGAACCCGGAGGCGACCGACGAAGAGCTGCTCGAAGCCTCGATCAGACTGGTCAAGGGGCCCGACTTCCCCACAAGCGCGCTGATCGTGGGCCGGCGCGGCATCGAAGACGCCTACCGCACCGGGCGCGGCTCGATCACCATGCGGGCCGTGGTCGAGGTCGAGGAGGACAAGGGCCGGCAGGCGCTCGTCGTCACCGAGTTGCCGTACCAGGTCAACCCCGACAACCTCGCGCTGAAGATCGCGGAGCTGGTGCGTGAGGGCAAGCTGACCGGCATCGCCGACGTACGCGACGAAAGCTCCTCGCGGGTCGGGCAGCGCCTGGTGATCGTGCTCAAGCGTGACGCGGTCGCCAAGGTCGTGCTCAACAACCTCTACAAGCACACCCAGCTCCAGGACACCTTCGGCGCCAACATGCTGGCGCTGGTCGACGGGGTGCCGCGCACCCTGCGGCTCGACCAGTTCATCCGGCACTACGTGGCCCACCAGATCGAGGTCATCGTCCGCAGGACCCGCTACCTCCTGCGCAAGGCCGAAGAGCGCGCCCACATCCTGAGCGGGTTGCTGAAGGCCCTCAACCGGCTCGACGAGGTCATCGCCCTCATCCGCGCCTCCGAGTCCGCCTCGGCCGCCCAGCAGGGCCTCATGGGGCTCCTGGAGATCGACGAGATCCAGGCGCAGGCCATCCTCGACATGCAGCTGCGCAAGCTGGCCGCCCTGGAGCGGCAGGCCATCCAGGACGAGTACGACTCCCTGATGACGCAGATCGCGGAGTACAACTCGATCCTGGCCAGCGAGGCCCGCCAGCGCGAGATCGTCAACGACGAGCTGGCCGAGCTGGTCGGCCGTTACGGCGACGAGCGCAAGACCGAGATCATCGCCTACGACGGCGACATGTCGATCGAGGATCTGATCGCCGAAGAGGAGATCGTCGTCACGATCACGCGGGGAGGCTACGCCAAGCGCACCCGCACCGACCTCTACCGCGCCCAGAAGCGCGGCGGCAAGGGCGTACGCGGGGCGCAGCTGCGCCAGGACGACATCGTCGACCACTTCTTCGTCACCACGACGCATCACTGGCTGCTGTTCTTCACGAACAAGGGCCGGGTCTACCGGGTCAAGGCGTACGAACTGCCCGACGCCGGCCGCGACGCCCGCGGCATGCACCTGGCCAACCTGCTGGCCATGCAGCCCGACGAGACCGTCATGGAGGTCCTCGCCCTTCGTGACTACGACGTCGCCCCCTACCTGGTCCTCGCCACCCGCAGCGGGCTGGTCAAGAAGACGCGCCTGGCCGAGTACGACTCCCCCAGGTCCGGCGGCCTGATCGCGATCAACCTGCGCGACGACGACGAGGTCATCGGAGCCCGCCTGGTCTCCGAGGAAGACGATCTGCTGCTCGTCTCCAAGGGAGCGCAGTCGATCCGGTTCACCGCCTCCGACGACGCGCTGCGGCCCATGGGGCGTGCGACCAGTGGCGTCATCGGGATGAGGTTCCTCGACGGTGACGAACTTCTCGCCATGAATCGCATCGCCGACGGTCAACATGTGCTTATCGCCACGAAGGCTGGGTACGCAAAACGGACGCCAGTGGAGCAATATCCAGTTCAAGGACGTGGCGGTAGGGGCGTGCTTACTGCGAAAATCGTATCCTCCCGTGGCAAGCTGGTCGGAGCCGTCATGGTCAATCCAGAGGACGAGGTCTTCGCGATCACGTCTGCCGGCGGGGTGATCCGGACGAGTGCCGGAGAGATCAAACAGTCCGGCCGTCAGACCATGGGAGTGCGATTGATGAATCTCGCTGAAGGCGACAGCGTGGTGGCCCTCGCCCGGAACGCGGAGTCCTTGGTGACTTCGATGGAGAGTGAGGAAGACGGGGGAGGAGAGTAGTCATGAGCGCCCAAGGTGGCACCGCCAGGGCAAAGGCGGCTTCGGGTAACGGACAACAACCGAAGAGACCCACAGAGAAAGAGACCTTCGACGAAACCCGGGACACCTCGCCCGCACAGGGCAGGCCCTTCCCGGCCAAGGACGACGCCAAGCCCGCGCCGCCGCCGACGCCTCCGCAGAAGCAGTCGTCGCAGCAGCCGGAGGGCAACGACACGGTACGCATCCGCCCGTCGCTGGCCACGGAGGCACCTCCGCCGCCCGCGGCCGAGGCGCCGAAGAAGAAGTCGGGCGGCGCGGGGGCGCGGCTCCCCCGCAAGGCCCACCTGGTCCTGCGCCGCATCGAGCCATGGTCGGCCATGAAGTTCAGCTTCGTGGTGTCCCTGGTCTGCTTCGTGGTGCTGTTCGTGGCGGTGGCCGTGCTCTACGGCGTGCTGTCGGCGCTGGGCGTGTTCGACTCGATCGTCGACCTGGTCAACCAGCTCGGCCAGGGCGAGCAGGGCCAGAACTCGATCCCGATCGACATCGCGTCCTGGTTCGAGCCCGTGCGCATCCTGGGCTACACCGCCCTGATCGGAGCGGTCAACGTCGTGCTCATCACGGCTCTGGCCACGCTGGGGGCGGTCATCTACAACGTCGCCTCCGACCTCGTCGGGGGCGTCGAGGTGACCTTCAGCGAGGCCGAATAGGCCGTAGCCGGTGTGCTCGCGCCGTGCCCTCGCCCGGCACGGCGCGAGCAGCAGGCCGGACACGGTAAGCTTTTCCCGACCGAACAAACCGGTTCGCCTCCGATCGCCGGATGCGATAACGTTCGGTGTGCGTGCGGGGCTATAGCTCAGACGGTTAGAGCGCTTCCCTGATAAGGAAGAGGTCCCAGGTTCAAGTCCTGGTAGCCCCACATAGTTTGACCAGTCAAAAGGCCGCTATCCGATCTTCGGGAAGCGGCCATTTTGCTGCTTGAGTGTCTAACTGTGTGACTACCGTTCCGGATCTTGTCTCCAACGGAGCGCGACCGAGTGCCTCTGCGTGGCGAGGGAGTAGCCATGGTTGAGATCAACTGGCATGTGGTCAACAACGGCTTGGACTTCCTCGAAAGCGCCGTCGAGCTACTCGGTAGCGGTGGTGCGAGGGAGGTAAAGTACGCCGCTCTTCATCTCAGTGCCAGCATCGAGACCCTCCTTAAGGTTCGGCTGGCTCGCGAGCATTGGACGCTTGTCGTGGCGGATCCTCGGGAGGCACAGCGCACGAAGTATGAGGCCGGAGACTTCAAGAGTGCCACCATCGATCAGGCCTTGGACCGGCTTGCGGGTATCGCGAACGTGGCGATCTCAGAGAAGGACCGTCAGCGGATCACAAGCTTGAACCGGACGCGTAACCAGATAGCGCACTTCGCGCTCATCGGAGATAACCCATTGGCGACGCGCGCTACAGTCGCCCGTGCGATGGAGGCTCTCCTGCGCTTCATCGAGAAGGAACTCGCCCCGGGCGCACCTGACGACGAACGCGAACTCATCAACGACACGTATGCCAGCGTCATGGAGCGGATCCGAGAGATCGAGGTGATGGTCCGCGAGCGGATGAAATCACTCAAGCCCGTCATCTCCCAAGCGGGTGTTCCTGTGGTCAAGTGCCCTGAGTGCCTCAACGAGGCATATTTGTTCGCGGATGGTGAGCCTGGCAGTTGCCTGTTCTGTGCTTACCGCCTTGCGGGTGTCGTGGCCGCTGATGACTATGCGTCCAACGTCCTAGGGGAGAGCGAGTACGCGACCGTGAAGGACGGTGGCGAATGGATCGTGGGCCATTGCCACATCTGTGCGGATAGGGCGTTGGTGGATGGGATCGTGACCACCGGGTCGGTCAAGCCACCCAAGGATGCTTTTCTTGTGGGTACTACGGTGAGCGGGGCGAGCTTGATCGGTGCTCTCGGTGCGGTGAGTGGATCCCGGCGGGGCCAGATGAGATGAACATCTGCTCCACCTGCTTCGACTACATCAGCTCTGGAGACTAAGCGATGCCGTCCTCCTGCGGTAGTCGCAGGAGGACAGCCGGCCGAGCGCTGACGTTCACGATTGAAAGATGCGGTCCATGACCACCGCTCCCCCTTGGAGCACGGGCCTAATCTGCTTCCGGTAGACCAGCTCTGTCACTGCGGTGCTGCTGTGCCCGACCAAGCGGGAGATCTCCTCCAGGGGCGTCCCGTTGTCGGAGAGCAGGGACACGAAGCTGTGCCGCAGCTCTCGGGGCGTCCACTCCTTCGGGTTCAAGCTGGTGCGCTTGATGACCCGGCGGAACGCGCGCCGTACGTTGGCCGCGTCCAGTTCGGTTCCGGCGTTGGACGCGAACACCAGGCCGTGCTCTGACCAGGCGTCGCCCTGTTCCTTCTGCTGGGCTTCCTGTTGCTCGATCAGCACGTCGACGCACCGTTTGGGGAGTGCCAGAGTGCGCCGTGACTTGCGGGTCTTGGTGTCTCCCCCGTTCCGCACGGAGCGCCACACGGCGACGTACGGCGGGATCGGTGGGGTGCCGTCGAGGTTGCCCACGAGGTCAACGTGATCCCAGCGCAGCGCGCGGAGTTCCTCCGTTCGCGCGCCGGTGAGCAGGGAGACCACGATGTAGGCGTACAGGTTCTTGTCCTCGGCTGCCTTGAGCACCTCTTCGGCCTGAGCCATCGTGAGCGCCTTGGACGGACGCCCTTCCTTCCCTTGAGGCACTCGGCACAGCTCAACGACGTTCCGACGGACCTTGTCCCGCGCCATGGCGCGCTTGATGATCCGATTCAGACACGAGTGGAGCCGGGCCACGGTGCTCGTGCTGTGCGTCTTGGCCTTGCCTGCCAGCCATTTGTCCACATCCTGTGCACTGAGGTCGCGGAGCTTCCGCTTACCCAGTGCCGGGATGATGTGTGTCTTGACCAGGGTCGTGTTCGTCGCAACGGTGCTCGGGTCCAGACCGCTGAGCCCGTAGGCCAACCAGTCAGTCGCGGCCTGAGCGACGGTGAACTCCCCTGGCGCGATGGTCAGCCCGTCTTCGTAGTCCCTGAGTACCTCCTTGAGCTTGGCCTTGGCTTCCGTCTTGGTTTTGCCGCTTCCCCGCTTGATGATCCGCTTGCCGTCCGGCGCGAAGCCGAGACTTGCGGTCGCGATCCAGCGTTGCCGCTTGTCATCCCAGTGGAGACCGCCGTCTCCCCTGCTACGTCGCTTGGTCATCAGGCTGCTTCCTCTGCTTCCTTTTCCAGAAGTGCGATGTACTCGCGGATGGCGTTTGCGGTGATCAGACGGGCGCGGCCTTGCTTGACTGAGCGCAGGCGGCCTGTCCTGATCTGGTCGTAGATCAAGCTCCTGCTGAGCCTCAGGAGCTGCATGGCGTCGGTGATCCGGTAGAGCTGGGCGTCTTCAATGGCCGTGTTCATGAAGGGTCGTTCTCCTTGGCGGGGACAGCGGGGACAGCGGGCAGGGTGGACTGTCCCCGGAGATCGGTCGCGTTTGTGCTGGTCAGAGGCGGTACGGGGACAGCGGGGACGCCGGGGACACTTCCGGGGGACTCTGTCCCCGGCAGGCGGTAGCGTCCGGCGGCGTCCACGCCGACCTGGCCGTCGGTGGCCATGCGGGCGCATGTCCGCTTGACCGTGTCGCGGGACAGGCCGATGGCTTCGGCGATGTCCTTGGGCGGGCTGTTCGGGTTGCTGCGCAGGTATCGGACGATGGCCGTGCGGGTCTCTCCGAGTTGGTGATCCTCGGGCGGGCCGTCGAGGAGGTGCCAGGTGCCGGTGTCGGATTGGAAGGACAGGGCGTGTTCGGCCTCTTCCACATCCCTCCCCGTGATGTGGAGCACGCCGTCGGCAGTCCCTCGGGCGCGCTTGAGCACCAACGTGGAGTCAGCGGCACCGGCCAGACCGTTCGTGCCGGAGACCTGCTCCAGGAAGTCGTCAGAGCCCATCTTGCGGACGTGATGCACAAGCACCACAGCCACGCCGAACGTGTCGGCCAGGCGCTTGGCGTACCCCATCGCGGCGTAGTCGGCGTCATAGGCCGACAGGCCGGGCGGGGTGGTGCCGCGTACCTTGGCGAACACGTCGATGACCACCAGGCGCGCGCCGACGTTGCGTTCCAGCCAGCGTGCGATGTGCTCAGCTCCGCCGTTGGGCAGGGTCGGGCATGAGGTGGCCAGGGTGAGTTGAGCGGGTGCGGGCTGGCCGTGCAGGATCTTGGCCATGCGGTTCTGGAGTCGGCGCGGGGTGTCCTCCAAGGCCAGGTAGAGCACTGGGCCGGGTTCCACCGGGATGGAGCCCAGGGCCTTAGTTCCGGCGGCGACGGCGATAGCCGTACTGAGTGACAGCCAGCTCTTGCCGACCTTGGGCGGTCCGGCCAGCAGCGAGAGCCCTTCGGCCAGGATGCCGGGCACGGCGTACTTGGGCTCGGGGAAGGTCATGGCCATGAGTTCGTCGGCGGTCCACGAGGTGCGGAAGGGCGCCGGCGGAGTGCTCGACAGGTCGGGCGCGTGGACGGCATCACCACGCACGAGGTGCAGGTGAGAAGGCTTGTCGGAGCTGTTCATGCGGCGACCGTTCGCGGCCTGCGGGCACCGGCTTTGAGCCCTGATCCGATGGTTCGGCAGGCTTCGCCGTACCGCTGGCCGACGTTCTGAGCGGCGTTGAGCAGCAGGCCGGTCACCTCGTGCTCGGACAGCGTGCCACCGGCCACGAGCTGACCCAGCGCGACGGAGGCGCGGTAGAGCGCGACGTTGTGGCCGTGCTCGGGTGAACTGGTCACCCGTTCCAACTCGCCGTTGATGGCGGTTTGCAGGTAGGCGCTGTGCCGTTCGGCGCTGGCCAGGTCCACCACCACCGGGCGCTGTTCGGGCAACGGGGCCGGGGTGAGCAGGTCGGCCAGCCAGTCGGGAAGTGGTGCGGGAGACGCGGGGTTGAGGACTTGGTAGGTGCCGTTGCCGTCGGGGGCGGTCACGGTGCTGCCGGGGCCGACGGCGTACCCGCCGTTGGCGCGCGTGTCGATCAGCCAGGCCAGGCCGCCGCGTGAACCCTGGGTGTTGCCCAGGTTCAGGCCGTCCGCGGCGCTGTAGTACAGGTGGGTTCCTCCCCGGCGGGTGCGGACTTGGAAGGTCTCCAGCGGGAGCGGTTGGCCGTGCTGGTCGCAGAGCGCGGCCAGCACGTCAGCACCGTCGTTGATGCCGGGCCGGTCCCACTCGGGCGGTGGGATCTCGCCGGGCTTGGGGGTGTCGAGGTCGAGCACCACGAGCCGGGCCGGGCCGCATGCGATGCCGACGTTGTACGGCTGACGCGCCCACATGTCGCGGATGGCGTCGGGGTCGGTGGTGTTGCGTTCCTTCCACGGCCAGCCCTTGAGCGGCTCCTTGCCGCCGGGCACGAGTGGGAAGACGGGCCAGCCGCGCGCGGCGGCGGCCAGGGCGTAGCGGAGTTGGTCAGTGCGCATCGGCGGTCTCCTTCGGCTTGGCGGGGTCATCGGGTGCCGTCGCGGTGCAGGCGGCGGGCGTAGTTGAGGACGTGACGGCCCCAGCGCAGGCGCAGGCCGGTGGCGTCGCAGCGGCGGCAGTCGTGGGAGCCTTTGCCGATGCGGTTGGGGATGCGGCGCTTGCCGTCGCACTTGCGGCAGGTGCGGAAGGGCTTGACGTAGCACAGCGTCAGGTAACGGAGAGTGAGAACGATTGGGGTGAGGATCGCTGCGCTAGCAGCGAGCACGGCGGGGTTCAAAACAGCCTCCCAGGCCGGATTCAGGGTGTCGTCAGCCAGGGCCGCTAGCGTGCTAGCGCCCTGATCATGGCTTGTTTTGGGGTGCTAGCGGGGGTGCTAGCGCTAGCAGGATTGCCCGCTAGCGCTAGCACCCTCCGAAGGGTCAGTCGGTGCCGTTTCGGCGGTTACGTTCTGCTACGGCTTCGGTGAGGTCGTCGAAGCGGATACCGCGCCGGGTGACGGCCTTGCCGTCGATGCGGCGTCCGATGTCGCCTACGCTCACGCCGTACGGCTTGAGCGCGGTGGTGAGCTGTTCGGACTTCCACCCGGTGTAGAAGTCGGGCCGCAGCTCGATCAGGCGGGCGCACAGCGCTTCGTTCCATGCGGCGTTCTCCCCGGCGGGCCAGATGTTGGCCAGGTCGGACAGCACGTCGAAGACGGGGGCGTCTTGACGGGTCTGGGTGTCCGTCTCCGGCAGGGTGCCAGCCAGGCCACGCAGCTTCATCGCGCGGGCCACGACGTGTTCGGCGTCCTGGCTGTTGACGTAGTAGGAGCGGCGGGCGGCGGGCTTGCCCAGGCCGGACAGGATGCCCCACCCGGCTTCCACGACCGGCTGGAAGACGGTCGCGCGGTAGCCCTGCTTGTACATCGAGGTGCCCAGGATCATGTCGTTGGCCGTCTGGTCGGCCACGCTGAGGCAGTAGCGGGTGTTGACGTTGCGGGTGATGCCGGTCGGGAGGCTGTCCTTGTCGGGGATCTGCGTGCCGATCAGCAGGATGATGCCCAGCGCGCGGGCCAGCTTGATGACCTTCTCAAGGATCTCTCCGGCTTCCTTGCCGTACTTGGAGAGCATCAGTTCTTGCAGCTCATCGATGGCGACGATGAGCGGATGCAGCCCCGAACCCTTGAGTGAGGCCAGTTCGGGCGTGACCTTGTTCTCCGGGGCCTTGCCCAGGGCGGCGTAGTGCGAGATGCGCTTGGATCGGCGCTGGCACTCCTGGTAGAGCCACTTGATCATTCCCGCGCAGCGGGCCAACGTCTCATCGTCGAAGCCGTTGCCGTACTCGGTGCAGACTGGCTCCAGCACCTTGAAGTCACCGACGCCCTTGAGCTCATATATTCGCAGCTCAGCGCGCGGGTCCAAGGCGGCAGCCAGCACCTTCAACCGCAAGGCGAAGGTCTTGCCCGAACCGGGCTGGCCGCCGTCGAGCCAGTTGCGGAACATCAGCTCGGCGTAGACCGTCTCCATGCGCGGGGTGGTGGCGAACGGGAAGGGCTTGAACACATCCACCTGGCCCTCGCGCAGCAGCGGCCAGGCGGGCTGCTTCATCTGCGAGGCAGGCTCGTAGCCGACCCACAGGGCCAGGCGTCCGGGGTGGCCGGTGCCGGGCTCGGGCCAGACCTGATCGAGCGGGAGCCGCATCGCGGAGGCCAGGCGTCCCCGGCGGGCGATCACGTCGGAAGCTTCCACGCCGTAGGGCAGATCCACGATGGCGAGGTGGCCGGGGCCGTCACGGTGGATGTCGTTGGGGAAGCTGATGGCGTGCTGATCCTTGGCCACTGCGGAGTTGATCCCGGCGATGCCGCACGAGAGCAGGGCGCGCCGTACGAGTTCGGCGGTGAGCTTGCGGTAGCGCGGTCCCTCGCTCACGCGGTCGGTGATGGGCGCGTCGGCGGGCCGTCCGACGCGGGCCAGCACCGGCACGGCGGGTGTGAGCACGAGCAGGCGCAACGCCCAGTCCGGCAGCCCTGCCAGCAGCGGCAGCAGGGAGCGGACCAGGCCGGGCACGTCGGCCAGCAGGAGGACCAGCAGGGCGACCAAGGCCAGGCCGGCCAGCGCGGTGACCACCGACACGCGCCAGCGGGACTGACGCTGACGCTGCTTGTCCAGCTTGAGCCATACCTCGGGGTCGTTGCGGTCGGCGGCGTGCTGGCGAAGCGCCCAGTTGCCCTCCTCAGCCGCAGCCCAGTGCAGCAGGCGGCCAAGGGTGCGGAACAAGCCGGGAACGGCGTACCACAGCGCCTTGGCGGTGTACTTCGGCGTGCGCACACCGTGGTAGCTGACGACGTAGGCGGCGTCCTTGGCCTGCCAGATCAGCATGGCCCTGATGCTGCGCAGGGTGCGCGCCCAGGCCGGGATGATCGGGGCGCGCTTGGACGCGGCGGTCGGACGGTAGGGCAGGTCGTCATCGTCGGGGCGGTCCACCGGCGGGCCGACCGTCCGGTCTTCGACCGCGATCGTCTCGCGGTCGAAGAACTCGTCATCGTCGTCGGGCCTGCTGTCGCGGTCCGGGGCGGGTTCGTCGGTCGGTCGGGGGCGGCGG
>NZ_SMJZ01000069.1 GCF_004348345.1 Nonomuraea longispora | reverse complement strand
GGGCGGGTGGGGGCCAGCAGCCGGCTTCGACGGTCGTGTTTCGCCGTTGCGTACGGACCAGGCCGGGCCGGACCCGCCACCTGGCTCATTCGGGCATCACTCGGGTGGGGTGGAGCTCGCAGCGTGCATGGCGTGCTACGGAGGGTGTTTTCTGGGTATATGTCGGAAAGGAGAAGTGACGGAACGTACGCGCTTGGTTTCGCGAAGTGGGGTGAAGGTCGTACCCTCCCATAGTGACCTAATGGGGGTTCTGTTACCGATGACTGACCCAACCGACACCCGCGATACCGGTCCACGCGCCGGCACGCCGTTGTGGGCGTTTCTCGCGGGCATCACCGTGATCGGGTTCACCGCACTCGTGGTGGCCATGCTCAGGCTCGACATGTCCGAGCTGGTGGAACTCGCCCGCACGCCGCTGTTCTGGGTGCTGGCCGTGCTGGTGATCCTGGGTGAGCTCAGGCCCGTCATGGTGTCATCAGCGGCGGCCGTGGGCGGCACCTACCCCTCCACCATGTTCACGTTCGCCGTGCTCCTGCACTTCGGGCTGCCCTGCGCGGTGCTCATGCAGGGGGTCGCGGTGGCCATGAACGGCGTGGTGACGCGCAAGTCGTGGCATCGGGTCATGTTCAACATCGCGCAGTCGACCCTCGCGCTCACCGCCGCGGGCGTGGTGCTGGGGACGTTCGGCATCGTGCCGAGTCCCGCCCTGCCATGGGTGCCCAGCGGCGGAAACCTGCTGGCGATCGGGCTGGCAGGGATCGCGTACTTCGCGACGAGGGCGACCCTCGTGTGCAGTGCGGTCGCGCTGCACGAGCGGCGTTCGCTCAGCCGGGTGCTGAGGGCGACCGTCGGCCCGCAGAGCCTCGTCTACGCCGGCCTGCTCGGCCTGGCGCCCCTGGTCGTCGTGGTCATGAGCCATTCGCCTGGTTTGGTGCCGCTCTTCGTCGCGCCTCTGGCCGCCGTCTACTTCACCGCCACGCTGTCCATGCGCCGTGACCACCAGGCCATGCACGACGAGCTGACCGGCCTGCCCAACCGGAAGCTGCTCATCGTCAGCACGGAGGAGGCGCTCGCCGAGGCCAGGCAGGACGAGCGGGTCGGCCTGTTCCTGCTGGACCTCGACCGGTTCAAGGAGGTCAACGACACGATGGGCCATCCGGTGGGCGACCGCCTGCTGCAGATGGTCGCGCATCGCCTCACCCATTCCGTACGCCCTGGAGACGTCGTGGCGCGGCTGGGCGGCGACGAGTTCGCCGTGCTGCTGCCCTCGATCAGAGACACCCACGCGGCCAGGGAGGTCGCGGCCAGGCTGCGCGCGGCGCTGACCGAGCCGGTGCGCCTGGAGGGCATGACCTTCGACGTGGACGGTTCCGTCGGCATCGCGCTCTATCCGGATCACGCCCCCGACTTCGAGCTGCTGCTCCAGCGCGCCGACGTGGCGATGTACCTCGCCAAGGAGGGCCGTACGGGGGTGGAGCTCTACCAGCCCGACAAGGACAGGAACTCGCCGGAACGCCTGAGCCTGCTCGGCGACCTGCGCCGCGCCATCGACAACCGCGAGCTGCGCCTGCACTACCAGCCCAAAGTCAGCCTCGGCACGGGCGCGGTGCAGGGGGTGGAGGCGCTGCTGCGCTGGCGACATCCGGCGAACGGGCCGATCCCGCCGTCCGATTTCGTCCCGCTGGCCGAGCAGTCCTACCTGATGCGCCAGCTGACCGCGTACGTCATCGACGAGGCGCTGGAGCAGGCCGCCCGCTGGTGGCACACGGGGCTTCGCGTGCAGATCTCGGTCAACATCTCGGCCCGCGACCTGCTCGACTCCGCGCTGCCGGAGCGGCTGGAGGTCGGGCTGGCGAAGTACGGGCTGCCGCCCGCGGCCATCCAGCTGGAGGTCACCGAACGCATCCTGACCGGCGACCAGGCCTACACCCAGGAGACGATCAAGGCGCTGGCCACGCTCGGTGTCCCGCTGGCCATCGACGACTTCGGCACCGGCTATTCCTCGCTGATCAGACTCCAGCGTCTGGCGATCTCCGAGGTCAAGATCGACGCGTCGTTCGTGAGCAGGATCGGCGAGTCCGAGGACGAGGAGAGGATCGTGCGTTCGATCGTCGACCTGGTGCGCTCGCTGGGCCTGCGTTCGGTGGCGGAGGGCGTCGAGTCCGACGAGGTGGCCATCCGCCTGGCGGACATGGGGTGCGACGTGGCGCAGGGGTGGCTGTTCTGCGAGCCCATGCCGGCCGCGGACGCCGCGGCCTGGCTGCGCGACCACACGGAGGCGATGCCGAAAGTCGGTTTGGGCTATACGCCGGAGATCACCCGCACCGCGTGACGCTACGACGGCTTCCACCGGGCGATCACGCGGCCGCGGTGGGGGGCTGCCGCACTCGTCACGGACCCGGTCCGGCACGAGCAGATCCAGGTCGACGTCGTCGTCTTCGCGCCCGCAGGCCGGGCTGGAGGAGTTGTACGGCCGCGCCTCGCGTGCCCCGGCGGCCGTGTTGCCAGCGAGTTAACCGTTCGGGCGTGGTTCGTCAAGCCCTCTAGGATGGCAGTGTCCGAAGACTCCATCCACGAAACGGGTTCAACGACTCATGTCCGCCATAACCCGCGACGAGGTCGCACACCTGGCCCGGTTGTCCAGGCTGGCGCTCACCGGTGACGAGCTCGACCACTACGCCACCCAACTCGATGCCATCATCGAGGCGGTCGCGAAGGTGGCCGAGGTCGCCGCCGAAGATGTGCCGCCATCGTCGCACGCGCTTCCGCTGACCAATGTCTTCCGTGCCGACGAGGTGCGACAGTCCCTGACGCCCGAGCAGGCGCTGGCCGGTGCTCCCGCCGTCGAGGACGACCGATTCCGGGTGCCGCGCATCCTCGGGGAGGAGGCATGAGTCTCATCCGCAAGACCGCCGCCGAGCTGGGCTCGATGATCGCCGCGGGCGAGGTGTCGTCGGTCGAGGTGACCGAGGCGCATCTCGACCGCATGGCCGAGGTGGAGCCCAAGGTCCAGGCGTTCCTCCACGTCGATCGCGAGACGACGATCGAGCAGGCGCGGGCCGTCGACACGAGGCTGCGGGCCGGGGAGAAGCTCGGGCCGCTGGCCGGCGTGCCCATCGCGCACAAGGACATCTTCACCACGCGCGACATGCCGACGACGGCCGCGTCCAAGATCCTCGAAGGCTGGCGGCCGCCCTACGACGCGACCGTCACCAGGCGGCTGCGCGAGGCGGGGCTGGTCATTCTCGGCAAGACCAACCTCGACGAGTTCGCCATGGGCTCCTCGACGGAGAACTCCGCGTACCACACGACGCGCAACCCGTGGGACCTGACGAAGGTGCCGGGCGGTTCGTCCGGTGGGTCGAGCGCGGCCGTGGCGTCCTACGAGGCGCCGCTGTCCACGGGCACCGACACGGGCGGTTCGATCCGGCAGCCGGCCTCGGTCACCGGCATCGTGGGGATGAAGCCGACCTACGGTGGTTCCTCCCGTTACGGGCTGATCGCGTTCGCGAGCTCGCTCGACACGCCCGGGCCGTTCGCCCGCACCGTGCTCGACGCGGCGCTGCTGCAGGAGGCGTTCTCGGGTCACGACCCGATGGACTCGACCTCCGTCGACGCGCCCGTGCCTTCGGTGGTCGAGGCGGCCAGGCACGCCGACGTCGCCGGCATGCGGATCGGTGTGGTCAAGGAGCTGGCGGGCGACGGCTACCAGCCGGGCGTGCTGGCCCGCTACCACGAGGCCGTGCAGCTCCTCGAGTCGCTCGGGGCCAAGGTCGTCGAGGTCTCGTGCCCGTCGTTCACCACCGCCCTCTACGCCTACTACCTGGTCGCTCCTTCGGAGTGCTCGTCCAACCTGGCGCGCTTCGACGCGATGCGCTACGGCCTGCGCGTCGGCGACGACGGCACCCGCAGCGCCGAGGAGGTCATGGCGCTGACCAGGGCCGCCGGGTTCGGTCCCGAGGTCAAGCGGCGCATCATGCTGGGCACGTACGCGCTGTCGAGCGGCTACTACGACGCCTACTACGGTCAGGCGCAGAAGGTGCGCACGGTCATCTCCCGCGAGTTCGAGGCCGCCTACGAGCAGGCTGACGTGCTGGTGTCGCCGACCACGCCGACCACGGCGTTCGCGATCGGCGAGCGGGTCGACGACCCGATGGCGATGTACCTCGCCGACCTGTGCACCATCCCGTCCAACATGGCCGGCAACGCGGCCATCTCGGTGCCGTGCGGGCTGGCCGACGAGGACGGCCTGCCGGTGGGCCTGCAGATCATGGCGCCCGTGCTGGCCGACGACCGCTGCTACCGCGTCGGCGCCGCCGTGGAGCAGGCCCTGGAGAGCCGCTGGGGCGGCCCGTTGCTGAAGGAGGCCCCGTCGCTATGACCATGGTCTATGACGAAGCGCTCGACGTGTTCGAGCCGGTGCTCGGGCTGGAGACGCACGTCGAGCTGGGCACCGCGTCGAAGATGTTCTGCGGCTGCAGGACGACGTTCGGCGCCCCGCCCAACACGCAGGTCTGCCCGACCTGCCTGGCGCTGCCGGGCGCGCTGCCGACGGCCAACGCCATGGCCATCGAGTCGACGATCCGCATCGGCCTGGCGCTGAACTGCTCGATCGCTGAATGGTGCCGCTTCGCCCGGAAAAACTACTTTTATCCGGACATGCCGAAGAACTACCAGATCTCTCAGTACGATGAGCCGCTCTGCTTCGACGGCTACGTCGACGTCGAGGTCGACGGCGAGACCGTGCGCATCGAGATCGAGCGGGTGCACCTGGAGGAGGACACCGGCAAGTCCACCCACGTGGGCGGCGCCACCGGCCGCATCCACGGGGCCGACTACTCGATCGTCGACTACAACCGGGCCGGCATCCCGCTCGTCGAGATCGTGACCAAGCCCATCCCGGGCACCGACCGGCTCGCGCCGGAGGCGGCCAGGGCCTACGTCACCGAGCTGCGCGAGATCATGCGCTCGCTGGGCGTCTCCGACGTACGCATGGAGGAGGGCTCGTTGCGCTGCGACGTCAACGTCTCCCTCATGCCGCGCGGCGCGTCCGAGTGGGGCACCCGCACCGAGACGAAGAACGTCAACTCGCTGCGCAGCGTCGAGCGGGCCGTCCGCAGCGAGATCGAGCGGCAGGCGGGCGTGCTCGCCGGCGGCGGGAAGATCGTCCAGGAGACCCGGCACTTCCACGAGGACACCGGCACCACCACCTCCGGCAGGTCCAAGGAGGAGGCGCAGGACTACCGCTACTTCCCCGAGCCCGACCTGGTGCCGATCGCGCCCGACCCGGCCTGGGTGAGCGAGCTGAAGGCGACGCTGCCCGAACTGCCGTCGGTCAGGCGCAAGCGGCTGCAGGCCGAGTGGGGGCTGTCCGACCTCGACATGCAGGCCATGCGCAACGCCGACGCGATCGACCTGGTCGAGGCCACGGTCGCGGTGGGGGCCCCGCCCGCCGACGCGCGCAAGTGGTGGATGGGCGAGCTGGCGCGGCGGGCCAACGAGACCGCCACCCCGCTGGCCGATCTGCCCATCACCCCGGACGACATCGCCAGGGTGACCAAGCTGGTCACCTCGGGGGCGCTCAACGACAAGCTGGCGCGCGAGGTGCTCGAAGGCGTGCTGGCCGGCGAGGGCACGCCCGACGAGGTGGTCGAGAAGCGCGGGCTGCGGATCGTCAACGACGAGGGCGAGCTGTCGGCGATCATCGACCAGGTGCTGGCCGACAACGCCGACGTGGCCGACAAGGTGCGCTCCGGCAAGCTCGCCGCGGCCGGTGCGCTGGTGGGCGGCGTCATGCGGGCCAGCAAGGGCAAGGCCGACGCGGCCCGAGCCCGTCAGCTGATCCTGGAGAAGCTCGGCGTCTCCGAGTAGAACCGGCCTTTCACGGCCGCCGGGCCCCGCCGCATCAACGGCGGGGCCCGGCGCCTTCCCGACGCCGTACGGTCACCTCGTCGCGGAACGAGCCGCGGCCCGAGCCTGCGGTCACTCGTCCCGGGAGGGCGGGACCGCGCCGGCGGCGCGGCGGGCCAGCATCCTTCTGAGCAGCGGCGTGAGCAGCGCGAGCAGCGCCAGCACCAGCAGCACGACCGCGATCGGGCTGCGCACCAGTACGCTCACGTCGCCCGCGCCGATGGCCAGCGCCCTGCGGAGCTGGACCTCCGCCATCGGGCCCAGGATCATGCCGATCACCGCAGGGGCGACCGGCAGGCCGAAGCGCCGCATGGCGTAGCCGAGCAGACCGAGCACATAGAGCACGAACAGGTCCACCACGGTGCCGTTCACGGCGTAGACCCCGAGCGCGGCGAAAAGGATGATCCCGGCGTACAGGTACGGGCGGGGGATCCGCAACACGCGCGCCCACAGCGGCGCCATGGGCAGGTTGAGCACCAGCAGCATCGTGTTGCCGATGAACAGCGAGGCGATCATGCCCCACACCAGCGCGGGGTTGTGGTCGAACAGTTGGGGTCCGGGCTGGAGCCCGTACTGCTGGAAGGCGGCCAGCAGGATCGCGGCCGTGGCCGACGTGGGCAGGCCCAGCGTCAGCAGCGGGACCAGGGTGCCGGCGGCGGAGGCGTTGTTGGCGGCCTCCGGTCCGGCGACGCCCTCGATCGCGCCCCGGCCGTACTCCTCGCGGGCCACACCGCGCGCCAGGCGCTTCTCGGCCGCGTACGACAGGAACGTGGGGATCTCGGCGCCGCCGCCGGGCAGCGCGCCGAACGGGAAGCCCAGCGCGGTGCCGCGCAGCCAGGGCCGCCACGAGCGGCCCCAGTCGGAGCGGCCCATCCACGCCCGGCCGACGGGCACCACCTCGGGCACGGCGTGGCGTAGCCGCGAGGCGACGTAGAGGGACTCGCCGAGCGCGAACAGGCCGACCGCCACGATGACCACGTCGATGCCGTCGAGCAGTTGCGGGATGCCCAGCGTGAGCCGTGCCTGGCCGGTCTGCTGGTCGATGCCGATCAGCCCGATCACGAGGCCGAGCCCGAGGGAGGCCAGGCCGCGTACGACCGAACGGGACAACACGGACGACACGGCGGTGAACGCGAGCACGGCCAGCGCGAAGTAGTCCTCGGGACCGAACGAGATGGCGAAGCTCACCACGGCGGGCGCCGCCACGACCAGCAGCGCGGTCGCGATCGTCCCGGCCACGAACGAGCCGATGGCCGCCGTGGCCAGCGCCTGGGCGGCCCTGCCCCGCCTGGCCATCTTGTTGCCCTCCAACGCCGTGATCATGGAGGCGGACTCGCCCGGCGTGTTGAGCAGGATGGAGGTGGTGGAGCCGCCGTACATGCCGCCGTAGTAGATGCCGGCGAACATGATGAACGCGCTGGCCGGCGGCACCGTGAACGTGATCGGCAGCAGCAGCGCCACGGTCATCGCGGGCCCGATGCCGGGCAGTACGCCGACGAGCGTGCCCAGCGTGACGCCGATGAGCGCGTACATCAGGTTGACCGGGGTGAGTGCGGCGGTGAAGCCGTCGAGGAGGAGCTGCAGCGACTCCACCTAGATCACTCCCGTCAGCGGCCCGCCGGGCAGGGACACGCCGAGTCCTCTGACGAACAGCAGGTACGTGGTGATGCCCACGACGACGGCGATCACGGCGGCACGCAGCTTGTGCTCGGCGCCGAGCGCCACGGCGAGGCCGAAGAAGAGCAGGCTCGCCCCGATGATCCAGCCGAGCACGTTCAGCAGCGCGCTGAACGCCAGGAAGATCCCGCTGACCAGCCCGACGCTGCGCCAGTCGGCGGGCGCGCGGGCGTCGATGTCCTCGCTCTCCTCGGGGTCGCCGCGCCCGCCGCGCAGGACGTCGGCGACGTAGAACAGGCCGATGAGCACCATGGCTCCGCCCACCAGCATGGGGAAGAAGCGCGGCCCGAGGCCGAGCTGGGAGGCCGCCGCGGAGACGTCGAGCGTACCGACCACGACGAACACGCCCAGCACCAGCACGACGAGCGCCAGCCCGAGCTCGGGCCGCCACGAGCGGGCCATCAGGAGACGAGCCCCATTTCGGCGATGATCGCCTTGACCCTGGTCTGCTCGGAGGCCAGGTAGTCGGCGAACTGCTGCCCGGTCTGGAACGAGTCGATCCAGCCGTTCTTGGCCACCGCGTCCTTCCATGGCTGCGCGTCGTGCATCTTGGTGACCAGGTCGGTCAGCGCCTTCTTGTCGGCGTCGGAGAGCCCGGCGGGGGCGACGAAGCCGCGCCAGTTGGCCAGTTCGACGTCGAGCCCGGCCTCCTTCAGGGTGGGAGCGTCGAGGTCCGGCAGCCGCTCGCCCGAGGTGACGCCCAGCGCGCGCAGCTTGCCCGACTTCACGTGCTCGGCGAACTCGGCCACGCCCGATATGCCCGCGCTCACCTTGTTGCCGAGGAGTTCGTTGAGCGCCTCGCCGCCGCCCGAGTGGGCGATGTAGTTGACCTGCTTGGGGTCGATGCCGGCGGCCTTGGCCATCAGGCCTGCCACGATGTGGTCGGTGCCGCCTGCGGACCCGCCGGAGATGGACACCTTCGCCGGGTCGGCCTTCCAGGCCGCCACCATGTCGTCCAGCGTCTTGTACGGCGACGCGGCGGGCACGACGACGATCTCGTACTCCTCGGTCAGCTTGGCGATGGGCGTGGTCTCCGCCAGCGTGACCTTCGACTTGTTCTGCTCGATGGCGCCCACCATGACCAGGCCCATGGTCATCAGCAGGTTGCCGTTGCCCTTCTCTCCGGCGAGCTGGGCCAGGCCGATCGTGCCTCCGGCGCCGGGTACGTTGTACACCTCGACCTGGCGCTGCGGGTCGGCGGCCTTGATGGCCTGCTCGGCGATGCGGGAGGTCTGGTCCCAGCCGCCGCCGGGCGCGGCCGGGACCATGATCCGCAATGGTGAGCTCGCCGAGGTGCCCGACGTCTCGCCACAGCCGGTCAGGGCACCTAGGGAGAGTGCCGCGAGGGCGGCGAATATGCGCAGGCGCATGATCACTCCAGAAAGAGTTCGCACGGTTACAGGAACCGGATCGTGAAGCCCCTACCCTGCGGAGTCGAGCCTTTGCGCGGTTGCCGTCATAGTGGTCGTATTGGTCGCGGGATCCCGCGGCGTCCCCGCGACCTGGCCGTGACCTCGGTTTGTTTCCATGTGCCCGTGAGACGGGTTCGTGAGGCCTCACTCGGGACCCAGCTGTTCGTGCTCCAGATGGTGATCGTGCTGCTCGCCGTCGGGGGCACCGCGGGAGTGTGGGCCGAGCACACACGTGACCAGCTGGCCTCGCTCCACCAGCAGCGGGCACTGGCGATCGCGCAGTCGGTGGCCGCGCTTCCGCAGGTCCGGGAGGCCTTCGAGCGGAGCGACCCCGAGACGGTGCTGCAGCCGCTGGCGATGAGCGTCCAGCAGGAGACCGGCGCCGACTACGTGGTGATCGCCAACACCGACCAGAAACGTTACGCCCACCCCAACGCCTCGCTGATCGGCAGGCAGCTGTCCACCGACGGCAGCACGGTGCTCAGGACGGGCCGCAGTTGGGTCGGCAAGGAGACCGGCACGATCGGCACCACGGTCAGGGGCAAGACGCCCATCCGTGACGAGTACGGCGAGATCATCGGCCTGGTCTCGGTCGGCGTGCTGGAGACCACGGTCATCAGCGAGGTCGTCGACGCGCTCCCGCCGCTGGTCTGGACGGCGCTCGCCGTGCTGATGGCCGGGCTCGCGCTGGCGGCGCTGATCACCGCGCGGGTGCGCCGGCAGACGTTCGGCCTGGAGCCGCGCGAGATCGCCGCCCTGCTGGAGCAGCGCGAGGGCGTGCTGCACGGTGTCAAGGAAGGCGTGCTGGCGCTCGACCTCGACGGGCGCGTCACGCTGATCAACGACGCCGCCCGCGAGCTGCTGGGCGACGTGGGCGCCGACCTGACCGAGATGCCGGTCTCCGAGCGCATGCGCGACGTGCTCGGGGGCGCCGACCCCGGCGAGGACCGCGTCGTGCTGCACGGCGAGCGCGTGCTGGTGCTCAACCGCACCCCGGTGTCCGTACGCGGTCAGCACCGCGGCTGGGTGGTGACCCTGCGCGACCGCACCGAGCTCGTCCATCTGGCGCGCGAGCTCGACGACGCCAGCAGCGCGACGGAGGCGCTGCGGGCGCAGGCGCACGAGTTCGCCAACCGCATGCACACCGTCGTCGGCCTGCTGGAGCTGGGCGAGTTCGGCGCCGCGATCGGCTTCATCACCCGCACCACCGGCGGCGCCTACGCGGCCGACCTGCGCGAGCGCGTCCAGGATCCGACCCTGGCCGCGCTGCTGCTGGCCAAGTCGGCGGCGGCGGCCGAGCGCGGCGCCACGCTGGTGTTGTCGGACGACTCGTCCGTGCCGGCCGGCCTGCTCGGCGACCCGCAGGACGCGGTGCTGGTGGTGGGCAACCTGGTCACCAACGCCATCGACGCCCTCGACGGCGCCCAGGGCACGATCGAGGTTTCGGTGCAGGCCGATCACGCCGGTCTGCGGGTGCGCGTCGGCGACTCCGGTCCGGGCATCGCCCCCGACCTGGTGGAGGAGGTCTTCAGGGAGGGCTTCACGACCAAGGCCGCCAGGTCGGGGCCGCGCGGCCTCGGCCTGGCGCTGACCCGGCAGGCGTGCCTGCGCAGAGGAGGCTGGGTGCGGGTGGGTAACGCGGGCGGCGCCGTCTTCACCGCCCTCCTTCCGGCGGCGGAGCGGGCGAGGGCGGGGTCGTGAACGACATCAGGGTGCTCGTGGTGGACGACGACTTCATGGTCGCGCGGATCCACAGCGGCTACGTGTCCCGCGTGCCGGGGTTCAGCGTGGTCTCCGTCGCCCACAACGGGGCGGGCGCGCTGGCCGCGGCGGCGGAGCTCCGGCCGGATCTTGTGCTGCTCGACATCTATCTGCCTGACATGTCCGGGCTTGAGGTGCTCAAGGCGATCAACGACGTGGACGTCCTCATGATCAGCGCGGCCCGTGACGTGCCCACGGTCAAGGAGGCGATGCGTGGCGGCGCGGTCAACTATCTGATCAAGCCGTTCACCGCCGCCGCGCTGACCGAGCGCCTCCAGCAGTACGCCGACACCCGCAGGCGCATCACCGCCATCGGCCCTCAAGCGCGTCAGGACGACGTCGACCGGCTGTTCGGCACCCCCATGACCACGGCTCCCATGCCGAAGGGGTTGTCCCCGGCGACGTGCGCGCTGGTCGCCGACAGCCTGCGGGAGGCCGGCCGCGACCTGTCGGCGACCGAGGCCGCCCAGCTCACGGGCCTGTCACGGGTGAGCGCCCGCCGCTATCTCGAATACCTGTGCGCTGCAGGTCAGGCCGAGCTCCGGCCGCGTTACGGCACGGCCGGTCGTCCGGAACATCGCTACCGGTGGCTAGGTTGACACACTTCCGTAGTCATTTCCCGTGACATATGCCGATCCGCGTGCCTTACTGTTGCCTGAGACTTGGCTGCGGACCGGGAGGAGATTGAGGCGTGCGAAACGCCGGACCGATCGAATCACCGACCGACCCGTTCGCCTCGGTGCCTCTGCCCACGTCGAGCGTCTCCAAGAAGCCGCGGATCGAAGGCCTGCCCCCGGGAGTCTCCCGGGACATCTTCGGACCGCCGGAACGTCCGGAGTCTCGGCAGGCCCAAGCCCCGAGCGCCGCGGGCGGTCCCTCGAACGGCGCACTGCCCCCGGCCCCGCCACCGGCGCAGCCGTGGCCGATGGCGGGCAAGGATGCGGGCTCGCCCGCTGCTGTGTTCGGCGGGCAGAGCCCGCACGAGAACCCGCCCGCCTTCGAGCCCGAGCCGCGCGGACGGCGGCTCCTGCCGGGCCTGCTCACGCTCCTCCTGGTGCTCGGCGTGCTGTCGTACGTCGTGCCCGCCGTGCTGATGTCCGGCAGCGTGCTGCGCGGCACCCGCGTGTCGGGGGTCGACATCGGTGGGCTGACCGTCACCCAGGCGGCGGACAAGCTGCGCACCGAGCTCGCCACCCAGCTGAGCAAGCCGGTCATCGCCGACATCGGCGGCAAGAAGGACACCATCCAGCCCGACGAGGCCGGGCTGGAGCTCGACGTGGTCGGCACGATCGGCCAGGCACCCAGCGGCTTCCCCAGCCCGCAGGAGGTGTGGCGCGGCCTGACCGGCACCACCGAGCTCGAACCGAAGATCAACATCGACACCTCCCAGCTCACCAGGACCGTCGAGGGCCTCGCCGAGTCCGTCGACAAGCGCGCCCAGGAGGGCCGGGTGGTCTTCTCCGGGCTGACGCCGAGAGCCCGCCAGCCGGAGGACGGCGTGCTGCTCGACAGGGACGACGCCGTCAAGCGGATCGGCGACGCCTTCCTGCGGGGCGGCGGCGCCGTCGTGCTCACCCTCCGGCCGTCCAAGCCCGTCACCACCAGCGAAGCTGTCAGGACGGCCGTGGTCAAGGCGAAGCGGGCCGTCGCCGGCCCCATCACGCTCACCCTCGACGGCAAGCAGGCGCAGGTCCCGCCCGCCGCGATCGCGGCCAACCTGTCCTTCGCCTCCGACGGCAGCGGCGGGCTCGCGCCGCAGTTCGACGCCAAGGCGGTGCTCGCCGACGTGGAGAGCAGCCTGGTCTCCGCCGCCCAGCAGCCGCGCGACGCCACGTACGAGATCGTGAACGGCGCGCCGGTCCTGGTGCCCGCCCGCACCGGCCGGGGCGTGAACGACAAGCTGCTGGCCAGGGACGCCGAGAAGGTGTTCGCCGAGGGTGGCGAGCGCACGGTCCCCGTCCGCCTGGGCACGGTCGCCCCCGAGGTCGCGACCTCGGAGATCCGCGGCCTCGGCATCAAGGAGACGCTGGCCACCTTCACCACGAACTTCGCCTGCTGTCAGCCGCGCGCCAAGAACATCCAGCGGATGGCGGAAGAGCTCGACGGCCACATCGTCAAGCCGGGGGAGACGTTCTCGATCAACGACGTGGTGGGCGAGCGCACCGTCGAGGACGGGTACGTCGAGGCCACGGAGACCGTCGGCGGGCGCACGGTCAACATCGTCGGCGGCGGGGTCTCGCAGTTCGCCACGACGATGTACAACGCGGCGTACTTCAGCGGCCTCGAGGACGTCGAGCACAAGCCGATGGACTACTACACCGACCAGTTCCCGGCCGGGCGCGACGTCGCGCTGCTCTACCCCGAGACCGACCTGAAGTGGCGCAACGACTCGGACAACGGCGTGCTGATCAAGACCGCGTCCACGCAGACGTCGGTGACGGTGGCGCTCTGGGGCGTCAAGCGGTACGACAAGATCGAGGCGGTCGAGTCGGAACGGCGGGACTTCACCCAGTTCCGCCGGGAGACCAGCAACACGCCAGGCTGCCTGCCGACGGCGGGCGCCCAGGGGTTCACCATCGACGTCACGCGGGTGTTCCACAAGGACGGCCGCGTGGTCAAGAAGGACGACAAGCTGACCACCAAGTACCGTCCGCAGCCTCAGACCACGTGCACCGCCTCGTGAACCGGTCACGAGGTGGGCACGGACACGATGCGGTCGTCGCCCTCTCTGGGTGAGCCCCTGCCGTCCTTGTTGCTGGTGCCCACCCACAGGGTCCCGTCAGGGGCGGCGGTGACCGCGCGGAGGCGGCCGTAGCGGTCGGCGAAGTGCGCGACCGGGCGGCCCGCGGCGCCGTCGGAGCCGAGCGGCACCTGCCACAGGCGCTGCCCGCGCAGGGCCCCCGCCCAGAGCGAGCCCCCGGCGTACGCCAGGCCGGAGGGTGAGGCCTCGTCGGTGGACCAGGTGACGATCGGGTTCACGAACCGCTCGTCGTCGCCCCGGCCCTCGACCTCGGGCCAGCCGTAGTTGGCGCCCGGCTCGATCAGGTTGATCTCGTCGTAGGTGTTGGCGCCGAACTCGGAGGCGTACAGGCGGCCCGAGTCGTCCCACGCCAGACCTTGGACGTTGCGGTGGCCGTAGCTGTAGACGAGCGTGCCGAACGGGTTGCCGGGAGCGGGCGTGCCGTCCGAGGTCATGCGCAGGATCTTGCCCGCCAGGGAGTCGCGCTGCTGGGCCAGGTCGCGGTCCCCCGTTTCGCCGGTGGAGGCGTACAGATGGCCGTCGGGGCCGAACGCCAGCCTGCCGCCGTTGTGGTTGCTGCCCTTGGGGATGCCCTCGACGATCACCCGGCGCTCGCCGAGCGTGTCGCCCGTCAGCCGGTAGCGGACGATCCGGTTGTCCTCGGCGGCGGTGTAGTAGAGGAAGACGTGCTGGTCCTTGACCGCGACCCCCATCAGGCCGCCCTCGCCGTCCGGCGTCACGCCCTCGATCGTGCCTAGCTCGCTCACCTTTCCGTCCTGGGCGACCCGCAGCAGCCTGGCGGTGTCGCGCTCGGTGACCAGGGCGCCGCCGCCGGGCATGAACGCTATCGCCCACGGCACGGCCAGCCCGGTCGCCACGTCCTTCGGGTCCGATGCCGGCCCCGCCGCCGACACGGCGGCCGTCGGTCGCACCTCGCCTCCGGCGGTGGAGCAGCCGGCGAGCCCCGCCGGCAGCACGGACAGCGCCAGGATCGCGCAGAGCTTCCTCATGTGCATCCTCATGTGCTCCATACTTCCCCGGAGTCGTAAGGTTCTGCGCATGAAGACCTGGGTTCCGTCTGATTCGGCGGCTGATGTCCTTTCCGACCTGCCAGGGGCCGAGTGCGCGGTGTACAACAGCACGACTGCGGTGCCGGAAGGCGTCGAGGAGGTCGAGGTCTGGATCCCGCCACTGGTGACCGTGCCCGACGTGCGGGGGACGATGGCGCGGATGACCTCGTTGCGGCTCGTGCAGACCGTGACCGCGGGGGTGGAACCGTACCGCCCGCACATCCCCGAGGGCGTGACGCTGTGCAACGCGCGCGGCGTGCACGACGCGGGCACCGCGGAGTGGGCGGTCGGGGCGATGGTGGCGGTGCTGCGGGAGTTCCCCTCGTTCGTGGACGCGCAGCGCAGGCGCGAGTGGACCTACCGCCACACCGGCGTCCTCGCCGACTCGACCGTGCTCATCGTCGGCTACGGCTCCATCGGGGCGGCGCTGGAGCGGCGGCTCGCAGGCTTCGAGGTGGAGGTCGTACGCGTGGCGAGGACCGCCCGCGACGGCGTGCACGGCATGGCCGACCTGCCCGCGCTGCTGCCGGCCGCGGACGTCGTGGTGCTGCTCGTGCCCGCCACGGCCGACACGACCGGCATGGTGGACGCCTCGTTCCTGGCCCGCATGAAGGACGGCGCCGTGCTCGTCAACGCCGCCCGTGGCGGGATCGTCGACACCGACGCCCTGATCGCCGAGCTGAAGACGGGCAGGCTGCGCGCCGCTCTCGACGTGACGGCGCCGGAGCCGCTGCCGGAGGGCCATCCTCTTTGGAGCGCGCCAGGCGTGTTGATCACCCCGCACGTCGCGGGCAGCACCCCCGCGTCTGAGCGGCGCGTGCTCCGCCTCATCCGGGCCCAGCTGGAGCGCTATCTCGCAGGTGAGCCGCTGGTCAATGTCATAACCGACACGTACTGAGAGGATTCCGGAACGTGGCTGGTCCGTGACCTGCGGTGCGTACCGTTACGTTTGCAGGGAGTTCCTGACTCACTGTCAAGGCGCTCTTGGCAGCAATCGGTCCGTGTGGTTATCAGATCGGTGACGACATCGGCGTTGTCACCACCCGCGCACTCACAACCGCACACACTGGCGAAGTGTCCGCCGGGCTTCGGCGGTCATGAGTGCAGAGCACGAGACGGGATGGGCGACGACTGTGATCCGCTGGCGTGATCCAAGGGTGCCGCTGACCGCGGCGGCGGCGGTCGGCGTTGTGGCGTTCGCCGCCGCGCTCCTCGCGGACGGTCAGGCCTTGCTCACCGGCGCGGTCGCGGGAGGGCTCGCGGCGCTCGCCGCCGCCGGCGCCCTGCTGATGGCCTCGGTGAAGCCGGCCGTGCCTCGGCCCATGGCGATGGGCGCGCGCTGGATGGGCGGCGGCGCCGTCATCTGGGCCGCCGGCGTGGCGCTGCGTCCCTTCGCCGAGAGCTTCGTGGTCAGCTTCGCCGACATGTTCGTGCTGCTCGGCGCCGGTGTCACGGCCGGTGGCGCACTGATCGCCGCCGACCGCAAGTTCCCGGCAAGAGCCGTTTTACGGCAGGTCACCGATGCCTACCTGTGCGCCGCATCGCTCTTCCTGATCGGCTGGGTGGTGGCGCTTCGCCATGTCTACGCCAACGCCGCCGACCCCGCCGCCTTCACCTTCGTGATGCTGCCGCCGATGATCGCGCTGCTGGTCACGTTCGCCGTGATTCCGTCCGTGCTCACCAGCAAGGCCGGCTCATGGCTGCTAGGGCTGGCGGGCGTCGGCGTGCTCGCCACCATGACGGTGGCCAGCCTGGCGGTCGGGGTTGCGCGGCTCGACGGCGGCGAGGCGCCGCTGTGGAGCGTCATGCTCGCGCCGGTCGCGTTCCTGCTGCTGGCCGCCGTCCCGTGGGGGCCGCGCGGCGGGCAGGCGGGCGGTTCCGCCGTGGCCGGCGTGATCGGCGTGGTGCCGCTGGCGCTGGTCGCCGTCGCGGCCTGCACGCTGCTCGCGCACCTGGCGGGCGGGCCGAAGGGGCCGGCGATCACCGGCGTCGTGGTGGTCGCGGTCTCCGTCGTGCTGCTCCTGCTCGTACGCCTGTTCGTGGCGTCGGCGACCAACCTGCGCCTGCGCGGTCTGGTCAAGCTCGGCGAGCGGCAGCTCAGGGAGCTGGCGGAGAGCACCGGTGACGTGGTGCTGCTCTGCGACTACGAGGGCGTGGTGCGCGAGATCGGCGCCGGGGTCGAGGCCACCTACGGCTACCGCCCCGGCCAGCTGGTGGGCGGGTCGATCTTCGACTACATCCACCCGGAGGACGTGCCCGGCATCCAGGTCGCGATGCGGGCCATGCACCTCGACGAGGAGCGCGTCTCGCCGGGCGCCTGCCTGATCGCGTGCCGGGTGCGGGCCGCCGACGGCACCTGGCGTCCCACCGAGTCGGTGGCTACCCGCCACGTCCGCGGCGACGAGCTGATGCTGGTGACCACCAGAGACGTCAGCGACGAGGAGGCCCTGCGCAACCAGGTCGCCCACCTGACCTTCCACGACGGCATCACCGGGCTGCCCAACCGCGCCTACTTCGAGGAACGCACCCGTGAGGTGCTCTCGGGCCGCACGCCGGGCACCGGAGGGGCCAACGTCGCGGTGATCTTCCTCGACCTCGACGGGTTCACCTCGGTCAACGACTCCGTCGGCCACGCCAGCGGCGACTACCTCCTCGGCCAGGCCGCCAGGCGGCTGCGCGGCGCCGTGCGGGCCGACGACACGCTCGCCCGGTGGGGCGGGGACGAGTTCGCGGTGCTCGTGGAGACGGGCGGCGAGGCGCAGCTCGCGGTCGACCTCGCCGAGCGGCTCGTCCGCGCGGTCTCGCAGGAGCCGTTCCGCGTCGCCGACCGCGACGTGGCGCTGACCGCCAGCGTGGGCGTGGCCTTCACCGAGGACGACATGCCGGCGGGCGACCTCATCCGCAACGCCGACGTCGCCATGGCACGCGCCAAGGAGCTCGGCGGGCGGCGGGTCGAGGTGTTCGCCGCGCAGATGCACGCCGACGTCGTACGCCGCCTGGAGCTGGCCGCCGACCTGCAGCGGGCGCTGATCGAGCAGCAGTTCGCCATCGAATACCAGCCGGTGGTCGACCTCGCCACGTCGCGGGTGACCGCGGTCGAGGCGCTGGTGCGGTGGTGGCGCGGGTCGGTGTTCGTGCCGCCCGAGCAGTTCCTCGGGCCGGCCGAGGATACCGGCCTGATCGTGCCGCTGGGCGAGTGGATCCTGCGCGAGTCGTGCCGCGAGGTGGCCGCCTGGCGGGCTGAGTCCTGGGACATCGGCCTGTCGCTCAACCTGTCGGCCCGCCAGATCACCGCGCCCCGGTTCGTCGAGACCGTGGAGGAGGCGCTGGCCGAGAGCGGGCTGCCCGCCTCCGCGCTCACCCTTGAGGTGATCGAGGAGATGCTGGTCGAAGACGCCGAGGAGACCATCAAGCGGCTGTCCGAGCTGCGCGCGCTCGGCGTGCGCCTGGCCATCGACGACTTCGGCACCGGCTACGCGTCGCTGGCGTTCCTGCGGCAACTGCCCGTGGACATGATCAAGATCGACCCGTCGTTCGTGTCAGGGCTCGGCAAGGACGACACACTGACGCTGCTTACACGCACGATCGTGCGGCTCGGCCACGACCTCGGGCTCATCGTGGTGGCCGAGGGCATCGAGCGCCCCGAGCAGCTCGAACTGCTGAAGGAGATGGGCTGCACGCGGGGACAGGGCTTCCTGGTGGCCAGGCCCATGGCGGCCCGGGGCGTCGACTCCCTGATGCGGACGAGTCTCACCGTTTGAGACATGTGTCCACCAAGTTGACACTGGGGCGTTCGGAGCGGCTATCGTGTAAGCCATGCTTCGCAGTGAGATTCTCGTAGTACTTCGCCGGCGCGCAGGCCGATAGCGAAGCACGACGACCTGCGCGCCGCCCCAGGCCCACCGTCCGGTGGGACGGGGCCTTTTTTATGTCCTGAAGCGAGTAGCCACGCAAGGAACGAGCCGATGACCGAACGCATGACAGGTGCGCAGTCCCTGGTGAGGGCGCTGGAGCACATGGAAGTCGACACAGTGTTCGGGATCCCAGGCGGCGCCATTCTGCCGGCCTACGATCCTCTCTACGACTCGACCAAGGTCCGGCACGTCCTCGTACGTCACGAGCAGGGCGCCGGCCATGCCGCCGAGGGCTACGCGCAGGCGACGGGCCGGGTCGGGGTCTGCATGGCGACCAGCGGGCCCGGCGCCACCAACCTTGTGACGCCGATCGCCGACGCGTACATGGACTCGGTGCCGATCGTGGCGATCACCGGGCAGGTGGCGAGCGCGGCCATCGGCACCGACGCGTTCCAGGAAGCCGACATCTCCGGCATCACCATGCCGATCACCAAGCACAACTTTTTGATCATTGATCCCGCGGACATCCCGCGTACGATCATGGAGGCCTTCCACATCGCCTCGACCGGCCGTCCGGGTCCGGTGCTCGTGGACATCTCGAAGGACGCGCTGCAGGCGGAGACCACGTTCAGCTGGCCGCCGACCATGCAGCTGCCCGGCTACCGCCCCGTCACGAGACCCCACTCCAAGCAGATCCGCGAGGCCGCCAAACTGATCGCCGAGGCCAGGCGCCCGGTCCTGTACGTCGGCGGCGGCGTGCACAAGGCGCGTGCGTCGGCCGAGCTGCTCCAGCTGGCCGAGCTGACCAACATCCCGGTCGTCACCACCCTGATGGCCAGGGGCACCTTCCCCGACAGCCACCCCCAGCACATGGGGATGCCGGGAATGCACGGCAGCGTCTCGGCCGTCGGCGCGCTCCAGCAGTCCGACCTGATCGTCGGCCTGGGCGTGCGCTTCGACGACCGGGTGACCGGCCACCTGTCGTCCTTCGCGCCGCGCGCGAAAGTCGTGCACGCCGACATCGACCCCGCGGAGATCTCGAAGAACCGCCACGCCGACGTGCCGATCGTGGGCGACTGCAAGGAGGTCATCGGCGACCTCGTCGCCACGATCGAGGCGTCGGGGGAGCGCGGCGACTACGCCGACTGGTGGACGGTGCTCCGGGGATACAAGGCCACCTACCCGCTGGGCTACGACACGTTCGAGGACGGCTCGCTGGCCCCGCAGTACGTGATGGAGCGGCTGAGCGCCATCGCCGGCCCCGACACCTACTACGTGGCCGGGGTGGGGCAGCACCAGATGTGGGCCTCGCAGTTCATCGGCTACGAGAAGCCGGGCACGTTCATCAACTCCGGCGGTCTCGGCACGATGGGCTTCGCCGTGCCGGCCGCGATGGGCGCGAAGATGGGCCGCCCCGACGCCACGGTGTGGGCCATCGACGGCGACGGCTGCTTCCAGATGACCAACCAGGAGCTGGCCACCTGCGCGCTCGAGGGCGTGCCGGTCAAGATCGCCGTCATCAACAACGGTAATCTCGGCATGGTCCGCCAGTGGCAGACGCTCTTCTACGACGAGCGTTACTCCAACACCGACCTGCAGACGACGCGCCGCATCCCGGACTTCGTCAAGCTGGCCGAGGCCTATGGTTGTGTGGGCCTGCGTTGCGAGCGTCCAGAAGACGTCGACGCGACGATCGAGAAGGCCATGGAGATCAACGATGTTCCCGTCGTGGTCGACTTCGTCGTCCACCAGGACGCCATGGTCTGGCCCATGGTCGCGGCGGGCACCAGCAACGACGACATCAAGGTCGCCCGTGACATGGCGCCGAAGTGGGAGAACGAGGATGAGTAGACACACCCTCTCCGTGCTCGTCGAGAACAAGCCGGGCGTGCTCGCGCGGGTGTCGGCGCTGTTCAGCCGCCGGGGCTTCAACATCGACTCGCTGGCCGTCGGGCCGACCGAGCACGACGACATCTCGCGGATGACGATCGTGGTCAACGTCGAGGAGCTGCCTCTTGAGCAGGTCACCAAACAGCTCAACAAGCTGGTGAACGTGCTCAAGATCGTCGAGCTCGACCCGGCGCAGTCCGTGCAGCGCGAGCTGACGCTGATCAAGGTCAAGGCCGACGCCGACAGCCGCTCCCACGTGCTGGAGCTCGTCCAGCTCTTCCGGGCCCGCTGCATCGACGTGGCGTCCGACGCCGTGACCATCGAGGTCACCGGCACTCCCGACAAGCTCGAGGCGTTCGTGAAGGTTCTCGAGCCGTTCGGTATCAAAGAACTCGTACAGTCGGGCATGGTGGCCATCGGCCGCGGCGCCCGTTCCATCACCGACCGGTCCCTCAGGGCACTGGACCGTACCGCCTGAAAGGTTTTGAGCAAGTGACCGAGATCTACTACGACGACCAGGCCGACCTGTCGATCATCCAGGGGCGCCACGTGGCCGTGCTGGGGTACGGCAGCCAGGGCCACGCCCACGCGCTCTCCCTGCGTGACTCCGGCGTCGACGTGCGCGTCGGCCTGCCGGAGGGCTCCAAGAGCCGCGAGAAGGCGGAGAACGACGGCCTTCGCGTCGTCACGCCGTCCGAGGCGGTCGAAGAGGCCAACCTCACGATGATCCTGGCCCCCGACCACATCCAGCGTGAGCTGTTCGCCGACCACGTGGCTCCCAACCTCGTCGAGGGCGACGCGCTGTTCTTCGGGCACGGCCTGAACATCCGCTACGGCCTCATCGAGGCCCCCGAGGGCGTCGACGTCTGCATGGTCGCGCCCAAGGGCCCCGGCCACCTCGTGCGCCGCCAGTTCGAGGCGGGCCGCGGCGTGCCGGTCCTCGTGGCCGTCGAGAAGGACGCCTCCGGCAAGGCGCTCGACCTCGCGCTGTCGTACGCGAAGGGTATCGGCGGCACGCGCGCCGGCGCGCTGCGCACGACGTTCAAGGAGGAGACGGAGACCGACCTGTTCGGCGAGCAGGTCGTCCTGTGCGGCGGCGTGTCCGAGCTGATCAAGGCGGGCTTCGAGACGCTCATCGAGGCCGGCTACCAGCCGGAGGTCGCCTACTTCGAGTGCCTGCACGAGATGAAGCTGATCGTCGACCTCATGTACGAAGGCGGCCTGTCGAAGATGTACTGGTCGGTGTCCGACACCGCCGAGTACGGCGGCTACACCCGCGGCCCGCGCGTCATCGGTGAGGAGTCGCGCCAGGCGATGCGCGAGATCCTCGCCGAGGTCCAGGACGGCACCTTCGCCCGGCAGCTCGTCGAGGAGTTCGACGGCGGCCAGAAGGAGTTCCACCGCAGGCGCGACGAGCTGGCCGAGAACCCGATCGAGAAGACCGGCGCCAAGCTCCGCCCGATGATGAGCTGGCTGAAGGCCTGACGTTCGCCGGAGCCGGCGGGCGGGGCGATGAGACTTCCGCCCGCCGGCTATCCGATCTCCACGACCAGTTTCCCGCGTACGCCACCGGCCTCCAGGGCGCGGTGGGCCTCGGCGATGCGCGACAGCGGATGGACCGCGTGGACGAAGGGTTTGGTCGTCCCGTCCTCCACCAGCCGGGTCAGCTCCGCGAACAGCGCGTGGGTGGGTATGCCGCTGAAGAAGCGCACCCGCCGTCGGCCGTACACCGCAGACGCCATCATGTACGACAACGACGACGTGAGCCGGGCCTTGTCCCGCTCGGCCCGTACCCGATGTGGTGAGCCGCGCGGGGCGGCGGTCTCCTGCGCTGAGCCATCGGCCGGCTGAACAAGACGTGCGCGTGCATTGTTCGCGGCAGGAGCGGATGCTATCGTCCTTTCATATGTAAGAAATCTCTTACACATGGCAGGAGATCCATGAAGGCCATCCGCTACCGTGCCTACGGCCCGCCCGACGTGCTTGAGCTGCAGGAGGTCGGCAAGCCGGAGGCGGGCGACGACGAGGTGCTCATCCGGGTGCGCGCGGCCTCGGTCAACCCGGGCGACTGGCACCTCATGCGCGGCTCGCCGTACATCTTCCGCGCCGTGGCCGGGCTGACCCGGCCCAAGGCGCACGTGCTCGGCTTCGACCTGGCCGGGCAGGTCGAAGCGGTGGGCAAGGACGTCACCAAGTTCCAGCCCGGCGACGAGGTCTACGGCGTGTGCAAGGGGGCGTTCGCCGAATACGTCACCGTGCCCGAGGGCGGGCCGGTGGCGCGCAAGCCGGCCGCGCTGACGTACGAGGAGGCGGCGGCGGTGCCCACGGCCGGGCTCACCGCCTTGCAGGGCGTCCGCGACAAGGCTCAGGTCGGCAGGCGCAAGGTGCTGGTGAACGGCGCCTCCGGCGGGGTGGGGACGTTCGCCGTGCAGCTGGCCAAGGTTCTGGGGGCCGAGGTGACGGCCGTGTGCAGCGGGCGGAACGCGGATCTGGTCCGGTCGATCGGCGCCGACCACGTCATCGACTACACCAAAGAGGATTTCACCCGAGGCACGCAGAAATATGACCTCATTCTCGACAACATTGCCAATCGTTCGTTAGCCGCCTGCAGGCGCGTGCTCGCCCCGCGCGGCACCTTCGTGCACAACAGCGGCTCCGGCGGCCCCTGGGTCGGGGTCGTGGGGCGGATCGTCCTGCTGCTCGTGTCGTCCCTGTTCGTACGCCAGAAGCTCGTCTCGCTCATGACCAAGGAGAACGCCGACGACCTGGCCGCCCTCGGCCGGATGCTCGAATCCCGGGACATCGCCCCCGTCATCGACCGGACCTACCGGCTGAGCGACGTCCCCGAGGCCGTCGGCTATCTCGAACGGGGGCATGCCAGGGGAAAGGTCGTCATCACGCTCTGACGTGGCCAACCGGCACCATCCTCGTGTGATAGTAATACCGGTATAGTTATCGACGAGGAGGCGCCGTGATCGAGCTCAAGTCAGCCGGTGAGATAGCCGCGATGCGGGAGGCGGGCAAGGTGGTGGCCGCCGTGCACGCGGCGGTGCGGGAGCGGGCAGGCATCGGGGTGACGCTGAAGCAGCTCGACGAGGTGGCGAGGACCGTCATCGAGGAGGCCCGCGCGGGGGCGTCGTTCCTCGGTTATCACCCGTCGTTCGGCGCGATGCCCTATCCCGGAGTGATCTGCACCTCCGTCAACGGGGTGATGCTGCACGGCCTCCCGACACCGTACCGGCTGCGTGACGGCGACCTGATCAGCATCGACTGCGGGGCGTACGTCGACGGCTGGCACGCCGACGGCACCGTCAGCTTCACCGTGGGCCACCCCCGCGACGAGGACCTCAAGCTGATCAAGGTCGCCGAGAAGACGCTGGCCGCGGGCATCGAGGCGGCTCTGCCCGGCGGCAGGATGGGCGACATCGGGCACGCCATGTCCGCGGTCGGCCGCGGCGCGGGCTACGGTATGCAGAACGACTTCGGCGGCCACGGCATCGGCCGGGCCATGCACGAGTCGCCGTTCGTGCCCAACGAGGCGCGCGGTGGCCGCGGCCTGCGGCTGCGTACCGGCCTGGTCATCGCGATCGAGCCGAGCCTGATGGCCGGGGGCGGCGACGCCTACTACATGGCCGACGACGGGTGGTCGGTGTGCTCGGGCGACGACAGCCGGAGCGTGCACGTCGAGCACACGGTCGCCATCACCGACGACGGCCCGGTCGTCCTCACCGTCCCCTAGACTCCCGCATCCCGAACAGGAACCTCGTCACCCGGGTCCTGCGTACCAGGACGTCGTAGACGGCCACCGTCAGCACCAGTGACAAGGCCACGATCACCACATATTCGACCAGGATCGGCGCCTGCCAGCCGGCCACGTGGAAGGCCACGGCCACGACGATCGGATGGTGCAGGATGTAGAGCGGCAGCACACGAACCACAGGTGCCCGGTCTCGAAGTACGTCCCCTCGACGACGAACGGGAAGTCGCCCGGATCCGGCCGCACGGAGAAGAACTTCGGCAGGAGCTCCAGATAGGACTCGTGGTAGCCGGGATCGGCCCGCAGCCGCAGCCACTGAGGCACCGGCAACATCGTGACCAGGGCGAACAGCAGCGGCACGCCCAGCCGGGCTAATCGCTCCACGGCGAACCCGCCGGGCCCCCGGCGGCGCAGGGAGTGCCAGGCTCCCAGCCCGGCGATCAGGAAGAGCAGCGGCATCGCCCAGATCACGCAGAGCGCCGCGATGACGAACGTGATGTCGGTCGTCTCCGCGTTCTTGACGTAGAAGTCGTCGCGCGAGTCGAACACCAGCGACGCGTGGAAGAACACCAGCCCGATCACCACGAGGGCGCGCATGGCGTCGAGTTCGGTACGCGCGGCCGGTATCGGCCCCTGTGGTCATGACTGCCTCCCGTGACACGCACCAGTCTGGGGCCGCGTGGCCCCGCGCGCCATGGTCGCGAATCGGTCAAGAGTTGATCTTCGGCTCCTCGCGGGAACGCATCTGATCGTCAAGCTGGATGATCTCCGGCCTGGCTTCGCCAGGCGCCGGTTTCGACCCGGTCAAGAGCGCAGATGCCGGAGTTTGTCGAAGAGAACGGCCGGGCAGATCTTCCCCCGGTAGCTACAGAGAGTAGTCAATCGGTATCAGAGGGGATAAGACATGTACAGATCAGGGCTCATCCTGGCCGGGCTCGTCGGAGGGCTGCTCCTGTCCGGCGGCTCCGCGCTCGCGGCGACGACCCAGGTTCAGATGCCCATGAACGAGGAGGACGGCGACAACAACTCGCGCGTCTTCTTCTTCTGCGGTGACGACAACACGATCGCCCGCGAGTCCTCCGCCAACCAGACCGGTCTGCTCGTCCTCAACACCGGCGACATCCTCAGCGGGATCCTCGGCCGGGGCAGCGGCGACGACATCGCTTGCTCGGCCACGACCAGCTGACGTCGGTCCTGAGCGGCTAAGAGCCAAGGGGCCTGCCCGCGGGGTGGGCCCCTTCACCGTGCCGGGGGTCGTACGCGAAGGCCGCGGCGAAGGAGCCGGCGGCGATCCGGTCGAGCTGCTCGCCCGTCATCCCCAGCTCCCGCCGCAACGCTTCGTAGTTGTCCTCGACGTAGCCGCCGAAGTAGGCCGGATCGTCGGAGTTGACCGTCACGACCAGCCCCTCGTCCAGCATCGCGGGCAGGATGTGGTCGCGCAGTGACGGCACCACCCCCAGCCGCACGTTCGACAGCGGGCACACCGTCAGCGGGATGCGCTCCTCCCGCAGCCTGGCCACGAGCTGCGGGTCCTCCATCGCCCTGATGCCGTGGTCGACCCGCTCCACGCCCAGCACGTCGAGCGCCTCCCACACGTAGTCGGGACCGCCCTCCTCGCCCGCGTGCGCCACCCGGTGCAGACCCTCGACGGCGGCGATGTCGAAGACCCGCCGGAACAATGACGGCGGATATCCCACCTCCGCGGAGTCCAGGCCCACCCCGATGAACTGCTCACGGAACGGCAGCGCCGCCCGCAGCGTGCGCTCGGCCTCCTCCGCGCCCCGGTCACGCAGGAAACACAGGATGAGCGCGGCCGGCACCTCGCCGTCACGCAGCGCCGCCGACAACCCGCCGAACACCGCCTCCAGCGGCACGCCACGGCTCGTGTGCGCCTGCGGGTCGAAGAAGATCTCCGCGTGCCGCACCCCCTGCGCGGCGGCCCGCCGCAGGTAGGCGGCGGCCAGGTCGTAGAAGTCCTCCTCGGTACGCAGGACCGCCAGGTTGTCGTAGTAGACGTCAAGGAACGAGCGTAGGTCGGCGAAGTCGTTGCGGGCGCGGACGGCCTCCACGTCGAACACGTCGAAGGCCGGCCGCTCGATCCGGTTACGCCTGGCCAGCTCGACGACGAGCTCGGGCTCAAGGGTGCCTTCGATGTGCAGGTGGAGTTCCGCCTTGGGACGCATGGCACCGAGTAAACCGGACCACCCGGCCCGGCAGATATCGTGCGAACCTCTGAACTGTCACGGGCATTTCCGTGCGGAAACCCCTCTCTGGGCGAGCCGCTGCGCTCCCGTCCGTGGTACGGACCCCGGCCGTCCCGTCCATCCACGCGGCCTGGCATACCATCGGATTTCATGAGGCTGGCGGATCTGCTCGCACGCGACGACCTGCGGCTGACGCTGGTGGCAGGCGAGGAGGCACTCGATCGCGAGATCCGCCGCGCCTACCCGACCGACCTGCCCGATCCCCGCCGCTACCTGCAGTCCGGCGACCTCGTGCTGACCAGCGGGGTGTGGTATTCCGAGCCGTCCGACTGCGAGCGCTTCGCCGAGGCGCTGTGGGCGAGCGACGCGGCCGGCCTGGTCGTGGGCCTCATCGTGCTCGGCGAGCTGCCGCGGGAGCTGGTCAAGGCGTGCGAGCTGCGCCGGCTGCCGCTGCTGCTGGCGGCTCCCGACCAGTCGTTCGGCGCGGTCACCGAGGTGGTGACGGTCGAGGGGTTCGCCGCCGAGCAGCGCAGGGCCGAGCGGGTCAGGGCGCAGACGCTGCTCGACGTCCTCGGCCAGATCCCGCCCGGCGAGGTCTCGGCGCATCTGCGGCTGCTCGGCGCCGACCCTGGCCTGCCGACGGCGGCCATGGTGGTCACGCGGACCGGCGGTCCCGAGCACGACCTGCCGGAGTTGCTGCACGAGGGGCTGGCGAGGAGAGGACGGCACCTGATCGTCGGCGGCACGCCGCGCGAGGCGATCGTGCTGGTCAACGGCCGGGCCTCACGCAGGAGCCTGGCCGACGAGCTGCGCGACCTGGTCGCCGGCCGCGGGGGCGGTCCTCGGATGAGCCCCGGGACAAGCCCCGGAATAAGTATCGCGGCCGGGATCAGCGAGATGGTGCCCAGCGTGTCGCGGCTCGGCGAGGCGCTGGAGACGGCCAGGCGCGGCATGGAGTCCGCCAGGAGCGGCCCCGGCCCCGTGTCGATCATGTCGGTGGCCGACATCGACAGCTTCGAACTGCTGCTGGCCTCACTGCCGGTCGGAGTCCGTCGGTCGTTCCGCGACCGCCTGCTCGCGCCCGTCGAGGACTACGACGCGCGGCACGGCTCCGAGCTGTTGCGCACGCTCGACCTGTTTCTGGAGACCTGCGGGTCGTGGCAGCGCACGGCCGACGAGCTGTACGTGCACGTCAACACGCTGCGTTACCGGATGCAGCGGATCGAGGAACTGACCGGGCGGCGCATGTCGTCGATGCGCGACCGTACGGACCTCTATCTCGCGCTGCGGTCAGGGCAGCGCGCCCGCGACGACGGCGCCTCGTGACACGACGGCCACGATGTTGCCGGTGGCCAGGTCGTCGATGCGTTCCCACGGCCGGCCGCGCAGCACGATGAGGTCGGCGCCCAGCCCGGGTGCGATCCGGCCGACGGGCATGCCGATCGAGTCGGCGGCGTCGGAGGTGGCCGCGCGCAGCGCCGACGCCGCGTCCATGCCGAGGATCCTCGCCATGTGGCGGACCTCGGCGAGCTGGTCGCCGAACTGCACGTGGTGGCCGTTGGCGTCGGTGCCCAGCACGAACCGTACGCCGAGCGCGGCCGCCCGGGCGAGCAGCACGTCGCGGGCGGCGACCAGTTCGGCGGCCTTGGCCCTGGCCTCCGGCGTGACCGGGACCCGGCCTTCGGCGATGGCCTCGTTGATGAGCAGCGTCGGCGCCACGGGGGTGCGGCGGGCGGCCAGGACCTCGGCCAGGTCGGTGCTCATGAGCGTGCCGTGCTCGATCGAGTCGACGCCCTCCTCGACGGCGACCCGGATGCCCTCCTCCGAGTGGGCGTGGGAGGCGACCGGCATGCCGAGCGCGTGGGCCTCGTCGACGACGGCTCCGATCTCGTCGCGGGTGTAGTTGCGCCAGGCGTTCCTGTCGCCGATCGACAGCACGCCGCCGCTGGTGGTGAGCTTGATGCCGTCCATGCCGGCCCTGGCCCAGGTGCGTACGAGCTTGCGGCATTCGTCGGGCCCGTCGGCCGTGGGCTTGCGCAGCGGCGAGGCCGGCGGCACGAAAAGGTCGTTGTGCCCCGCGGTCATTCCCACGACGCCGTGCACCTGGACGCGCGGCCCCTGCAGCACCCCGGCGTCGAAGGCCCGGCGCAGCGCGACCTGGGCCTCGTCGCCGGCGAGGTCGCGCAGCGTCGTGACGCCGTGCCGCATGGCCCGCTGGGCGTGGGCCACGCCGTGCAGCACCTGTTCGTCGCGCGTGGTGACCAGCGGCCAGGTGGCGAAGTCGGGCGGGTCGCCGGGGCCGGCGTGACCGATCAGGTGCACGTGCGTGTCCACCAGGCCGGGGATGACGCACAGGTCGTCGTCGCGCGGCGCGGCCGGGCTCACGTCGATGATCCGGTCGGGCTCCCAGCTCAGGTCGACAGGGCCGCGAAGTTCGGTACCGTCCCAAAGGGGGATTCCGTCAAGTCTCATTTCACGCCCGACGCTACCGGAGCCCCTGGCTTGCTGGAGGGATCTACGGTCCTGACCCCGCACTCTCGTAGGGACCTACAGGGGCCGCCAGCGGTTTTCCCTCGATGCTGGGCAATGGCCGTCCACCGAACGAGAAGTCCGAAAATACCGTCACTTGATGGTAATAATCGGTAGATAACGTCCTGACCTGCACCTTCACGGCCGCTCAAGGAGAATCATGGCTACCTTCGACCGTCGCGCGTTCCTGCGGACGACAGGGCTGGCCGGTCTGGCGCTCGGTCTGGCCGCCTGCGGCGACAGCGGCTCGCCCGCCGGCTCCTCCTCCGGCGGCGGGCTGGGCGCGGTGAAGCTCCAGCTCTCCTGGAAGAAGAACGTCGAGTTCGCCGGCGAATACTTCGCCGACAGCAAGGGCTACTACAAGGCGGCCGGATTCTCCCAGGTGGAGCTGCTGTCGGGCGGCGGTTCCGGCACCTCGGTCGAGTCGGGACTGGCCACCGGGCGCTGCTGGGCGGGCCTGTCCGCGCCCACCATCACCGCCCCCGCCGTGCTGCAGGGCGCCCCACTGAAGATCGTCGGCGCGACCTTCCAGAAGAACCCGTTCGCCGTCATCTCCCTGAGCAAGAACCCGATCGAGAGCGCCAAGGACCTGCCCGGCAAGAAGATCGGCGTCCAGGACTCCAACGAGCTGGTCTGGAACGCACTGCTCAAGGCCAACGGCATCGACGAGGGCAGCGTGACGCGGGTGCCGTTCCAGTCCGACCCCTCGATGCTGACCTCCGGGCAGCTCGACGGCTACGTCGGCTTCGTCACCAGCGGCCCCGTACGCCTGAGGATGGAGGGCCACGACGCCACGCACCTGCTGCTCGCCGACGCCGGCCTGCCGCTGGTCGCCGAGACGTTCACGGTCACCCAGGAGACGATCGACAACGAGCGCGACAAGCTCAAGGCGTTCCTGACGGCCGAGATCAAGGGGTGGAAGGACGCCGTCGCCGACCCGGCCAGGTCGGCCGAGCTGGCCGCCACCGTCTACGGCAAGGACCAGAACCTCGACGTCAAGGAGCAGACCGAGGAGGCCAAGATGCAGAACGAGCTCGTCGTCACCCCCGACGTCAAGGCCAACGGGCTGTTCACGATGACACCGGAGCTGATCGAGCAGAACATCGCCTCGCTGGCCAAGGCCGGCCTGACCATCAGGGCCGAGCAGTTGTTCGACCTGAGCGTGCTCGACGAGATCTACAAGGCTGACCCGAGCCTGAAGAAGCCGGCATGAGCGAGCCCGTCGAGGGACACGGCACCGGCATCAGCGTCACCGGGCTGAGCAAGACGTTCGGCAAGGGCGTGACCGCCGTCGACGGCGTGGACCTGCGTACGCCGAAGGGCTCGTTCCTGTCGCTGCTCGGCCCGTCCGGCTGCGGCAAGTCGACGGTGCTGCGCATCCTCGCCGGCCTGGAGCAGCCCACCAGCGGCGAGATCCGGGTGAACGGCGAGACGCCCGCGGAACTGCGCAGGAGCCACCACCTCGGCATCGCCTTCCAGGACGCGGCCCTGCTGGCCTGGCGCAGTGTCGCGGCCAACATCCGGCTGCCGCTGGAGGTCGCCGGGATCAGGCCCGAGCCCGGTGTCATCGACGACCTGATCAAGCTGGTCGGCCTCGAAGGGTTCGAGAAGGCCAGGCCAGCCGAGTTGTCGGGCGGCATGCGCCAGCGCGTCTCCATCGCCCGCGCGCTCGTCGTCAAACCCAGCGTGCTGCTGCTCGACGAGCCGTTCGGCGCCCTGGACGACATGACCAGGCAGCGGCTCAACCTGGAACTGCTGCGCATCTGGACGGAGAAGCCCGCCACCACGCTGATGGTCACCCACGGCATCGGCGAGGCGATCTTCCTGTCGGACGTCGTCGCCGTCATGAGCCCGCGTCCCGGCCGCATCGTCGAGCTGGTGGAGATCGGCCTGCCGCGCCCGCGCACGCCAGGCATGATGCGTACGCCGGAGTTCCACGCCCTCCACGACCACCTCAGCGACCTGCTGTTCGGGCACGCCTCATGAGAAGGGCGCAGGGGCTGGCCGGTGTCCTCGCCCTCGTCGTGTTGTGGTGGCTGCTGGCCGTGACGGTGTTCGCCGGTGGCGGCGCGGTGCCCACGCCGTGGGCCGTGCTGGCCTCGATGGGCGACGACGGCTGGGCCTTCTACGGCCCCAACCTCACCGCCACCGTGTCCGCCGCCGCGCAGGGCTTCCTGTGGGGCAACGGGCCGGCCATCGGCGTGGCGCTGCTGGTGCTGCTCGTGCCCCGGCTCGAAGCCGTCGCCACCCAGCTCGCCGTGATCAGCTACTGCGTTCCGCTGCTCGCGATCGGCCCCATCGTGCTGGTCGTCTTCGGCGGCGAGGCCACCGTGGTGTTCCTCGCCGCCATCTCCGTCTTCTTCACCACGCTCATCGGCGCCCTGCTCGGGCTGCGCTCCGCCGACCGGGCAGGCCTCGACCTCGTCACCGTCTACGGCGGTGGCCGCCTGGCCAGGCTGCGGTACGTGCAGATCATCTCGGCCCTGCCCAGCACGTTCGCCGGACTGAAGATCTCCGCGCCCTCCGCGCTGCTCGGGGCGATCATCGGCGAATACCTCGGCAGCAACGACCAGGGGCTCGGCGTCTCCCTGATGATCTCCCAGCAGCAGTTCCAGGTGCCGCGCACCTGGGGGCTGGCGCTCGTCGCCGGGCTGGTCGCAGGTCTCGGGTACGCCGCCGTCGCGCTCGTCGCCCGCGTGGTCACCCCCTGGTCGAGAGGCGAGGCGCAGTGATCGGCCGTACCATCCTGCGGGTCGTCGGGCCCCTCGCGCCCTGTGTGGTCATCGTCGTGGCCGCGTGGTGGCTGGCGCTGGAGGCGTTCGGCATCAGCCCGCTCGTGGGCAAGCGCCCGCCCCAGGTGTGGGAATACCTGACCGCGTCGCAGGCGCACCGCGAGGCCGTGTTCGGCGCGCTGGGCATCACCGTCAGGGACGCCGCCATCGGGTTCGCCTCGGGAATGGTCGCCGCGGTGACCGTCGCGGTGACGTTCGTGTTGTTCAGGACCGTCGAGCAGACGTTCATGCCGGTCGCGATGTTGCTGCGCTCGGTGCCGCTCGTGGTGATGACGCCGCTGATCACGCTGATCTTCGGCAGGGACCTGCCGGGCGTCGCCGTCATCGGCGGCATCGTGGTGTTCTTCCCGGCGCTGGTGAACATCGTCTTCGGGTTGAGATCGGCCTCGCCGCAGGCCACCGACCTGGTTCTGGCCTACGGCGGCACCCGCATGACCGTCCTGCGCAAGGTGGCCGTGCCGACCGCGATGCCCTCGGTCTTCGCCGCGGCAAGGATCTCGGTGCCGGCCTCGATCATCGGCGCGCTCATCGCCGAATGGCTGGCCACCGGTGAGGGGATCGGCGCGGAGATCCTGCGGGCGATCGGCGGGTTTCGCTACGACGAGGTGTGGGCGGACATCGTGGTGGTCACGGCCGTGTCCATCCTCGCGTACGCGGTCGTCGGCGTCGTCGAGTCGCTGGTGCTGGCCCGCTTCTCCGACCGGCCCGGCGCCGGAGGGTGACACGGGCCCGGCCGCGGTCATTTGTGCGGGGGAGAGACGCGGCCGGGCCCGCCCGGAGGGGAGCGTGTGGGCGTGCGATGGCAACCGGCGGGTGAGGCCGGTGAAGCCCGACGCTCCCGTGGCTTCAGCGGGTGGCGAAGATCTGGGTCCAGGCCTGTCCCTTGGTGCTGTATCCGACGCCGATGTGGGTGAACGAGCAGTTGAGGATGTTCTTGCGGTGGCCTGGGCTCTTCAGCCAGTCCCTGAGCACGGTGGCGGCGGCCGGGTAGCCCATGGCGACGTTCTCGGCGATCAGGCTGTAGGGAAAGTTGACGGCCTTGATGCGCTCGCCGAACGTGCGCCCGCCTGAAGTGTGCTTGAGCCGCCCCTTGGCCCCCATGTCCGCCGAGTGGCGTTCGGCGGCCAGGTGCAGCCTGGGGTCGTGGGTGAGGGGCTTGCAGTCACCGCCGGCCCGCGCCTTGTTGGTCAGCTTGACCAGGGCCTCCTCGCCCGTCGATGCGAACTTGCCGCACGTCAGCCGGGCCGTGCCCGACTTGGCGGTGTGGCCCTTGGCGTCGAGCGCGACCACGTAGTAGGTGCGCGGGGTGGTGGTGCAGCGCACTCTCGCGGTGATCGAGCCGGTTTCGATGGTCTTGGAGCCGCTCTTGAGCACCCGGTCGGGGCCGGAGACGGCCATCGCGACGCGTACCCGGAGCAGGGCCCTGCCGGAGCAGCCCGACCTGGTGGCCGTGCCGCGGACGAAGCCGTTGGAGATCGTCGGCTTGGCCGCGGTCACCCGGCAGGCCTGCGCGCCGGTGGCCGCCTGCGCGGCCGGTGCGGGGAAGGTCAGCGTCGCCAGACTCCCTAGGCAGGCCCATGCCTTGAGCTGTCCGCGCATTCTCTCCTCCGGGTCGGCCGTGTGCCCACAAGGTCGAACCGCATTCTGGCGGTCAAAGGTCGGCTTTGTCCTGAAAAGACCGCTCCAAGTGGCCAAATCGTGATCCAGTGCGCGTAGCCGGGTAAACCGCGGCGGCCCCCTGCGCGTCAGGGAGCCGCCTTCGTCATACGGTGGTCAGCACTGCGCGGGCTTCAACCACGAGCACTCCAGGTCGCCCGCCGGTCCGGGGTCCGACGCGCGCAGCTCGACCGGCTCGCCGCTCGCCGAGGCGCGCGAGAACTGAGCGAGCCGTACGGCGATCTTGTCCTCGATGTCCTTCGGCGAGCCCGACAGGTACTGGTTGAGCATGATCGAGAAGATCAGCGGCTCGCCGTCGGCACTGGTGACGTAGCCGGACAACGCCGTCACCCCGGTCAGCGAGCCCGTCTTGGCGTGCACGTTGCCCGCGGCGGGGGTGCCGGCCATCCGGCTGCGCAGGGTGCCGCCGACGAAACGCTCGGACTCGCCCGCGATGGGCAGCGACTTGTACCAGGTGTCGAACCACGGCTTGCCGCGTACGGCAGACAGGAACTGCACGATCGAGCCGGGCGAGAAGCCGTCGCGGCGCGACAACCCCGAGCCGTCCCGCATGTTGATCACCTGTGCGCCGTTGGTCGTGGCGAAGTCGGTGGTGACCTTGAGCCCGGCCGCCCACGTGCCCTGGTCCGCGGCCTTGCGGCCCATGGCCTTGGTGAGGATCTCGGCGTGGATGTTGTTGCTCAACTTCATGAAAGGCACCAGCAGCTCGCCCAGCGTCATCGACTCGTGCGCGGCCAGCTCCTTGGCGCCCTTGGGGGCCGCGCCGGTCGTCGTACGGCCGAGCACCTTGACCCCGTGCCTCGCCAGCGACTCCCGGAACAACGACGAGGCGTAGGCGGTGGGGTCGTCCACGGCCACCCACTCCTGGTACGGGTCCGCGACCGTACCGGTGATCACGACGGTGCGGGTGCCGTGCTGCCGCTCGATGAGCACGTCGGTCTCGGAGCCGGCCGTCGCCCTGTTGACGATCTTCAGGTAGCCGGTGTCCGGTGTCGTGGTCACCTTCACCTTGCCGTTCTCCGCGGCCACCGCGACGATCACCGAGCCGGCGTCGTAGTCCTTGTCGGGGGAGGCGGTCAGGGCCGAGATCGGGGCCGCGTAGTAGGCGGTTTCGTCGTCCCACGCCCAGTCGTTGCCGAGCCGCTGAGCGTCGAACCAGCTGTCGTCGGCCACGAGCCTGCCGGTGACGACCTTGACGCCGGCGCGGGCCACCCTGGCGGCCAGCGCGTCGTAGTCCTCGGCCAGCATGGTCGGGTCGCCGGTGCCGCGCAGCACGAGGTCGCCGGTCAGCACCTTGCCCGCCTTGCGACCGGTGCTCAGCACGCTGGTGGTGAAGCGGTAGTCGAGCCCGAGCGTCTCGGCCGCCGCGGCCGAGGTGAACAGCTTGGTGTTGGACGCCGGGATCAGCAGCTTGCCGGCGTCGGTGGCGTACAGTTCCTCGCCGCTCTCGGCGCTCTTGACGACGACGCCCGCCCTGGCGATCGTGAGCCGTGAGTCGCTGAGGATCTGGTTGAGGTCCTGGGTCAGGTCGGCCACGCCTGCCGAGGGGTCGAGCGCGACTGCCGGGGTGGAGGGGCTGGACGCCCACGCGAGGGCCGCGACGAGCGTGCCCGCGACGAGGGATGCTGAGGTGCGCCGCATGGGGTCTCCAAATGACTGGGGGATCGCCTGCAGCATGGAGCAGCACCGTCAGCCTGTAATCCGCAAATCTCCGTATTTATCGGAGGCCGTATTTATCGGGAGGATGGAAAAGTCAGACGGACGGCTGGCTGGACGTGAGCAGGAAACCGCAGTCGCCGAAGGCGATCTCGTCGCCCGACCTGACCCGCGCGGGGCCGACCAGCCGCCACCCGTTGAGCCGGGTGCCGTTGAGTGAGCCGAGGTCGACCAGCATCCACCCGTCGCTCTCGCGCCGCAGCTCGGCGTGCACGCGGGAGACGGTCAGGTCCGACAGCACGAGGTCGCAGGCCGAGCCCCTGCCCACCACGTAACGCAGCCGTTCGTCGTCGGGCAGCGCCAGCCGGGGCAGCCGGGGCCGCCGCCACGCCGACTGCACCCTGGAGGTGAACTCCGACACCGCCGCCACCGCGTCGGTCAGCCGCTGGCGCAGCGTCGCCCGCCTGGGCAGGTCGGCCACCACTTCGTCGAGTTCGTCGCGGTTGCGCGCCCTGAGCACCTGGTCGACCCGGCCCACGAACGTGTCATGGGAGATGCGGCCCTCTACGGCGCGATCTCTGAGCTCGTCGATCGCACGGTCGCGTTCCCCATCCGAGGCACGAAAGGGCGGAAGCGTGGAGCTCATGTAGCGAGTATCTTCCTGAACCGCGCCTCGTGTCCAGAATACGCGGATCGCTGGCGATGACCGTACTTCGTGCGCATGCCGGTCAAGGCCGAGCCCGACACCGGCGTCGCCCCGCGGCCGGGTCGATCACGCGGGCACGTCCGGCCCCGGCGCGCCGGGTGGCGTGAGGCGGTATCTCAGCGTCACCACCACCGACGCCAGGATGATCAGCGCGGGGACCGTGGTCTGCCCGACGAGCACCGCGGTCACCGCGCTGACCGGCTGCTCGACCGGCCTGCTCGGCTCGGATTCGATGAAGCCGCCGAGCGACAGGATGACGCCGAAGACGAGCGCGCCGAACGAGCTGACCCCGCTCTCGATGGCCGTCCACAACCCGGTCAGCACACCCGCCCTGCGCTTGCCGGTCCTCGCCGCGTCCACCGCGATCACGTCCGCCAGCATCGAGAACAGCAGCAGTTGCACGCCCGCGATGCCCACGCCGACGAGAAGGATCATCACGTGCGCGTACAGGGAACCGAAGACGGGGGTGGCCATGGCCGCCGCGGTGCCGCCTCCGAACATCAGCGCGGCCAGCACCATCGCGCCGCGCTTGTCGTACCGCTTGGACAGCCGCACCCACAGCGGCATCGTCAGCAGCATCGGGCCGACCAGCGCCGCGAACAACGTCTGCGTCGCGTCCGGCGTGCCGATGGTGTAGGTGGCGAAGTACGGCGCCGCGGCCAGCATCATGCTGACGGCCAGCATCTGGGTGCAGGCCAGCGCCGTGATCCACAGGAACGGCGCGTTGCCCTTGACCGCGGCGAACTGCTCGCGCCATCCGCCCCCGTCGGGCTCGGGGGCGCCGGTCATCGGGGCGCGGGCGGTGCCGAAGAACGAGCCCAGCATCGAGACCAGCAGGATGGCCGCGATCGTGACGCCCATCAGCCGGTAGCTGCCGAGTGTGCCGTCGTCGCCCTGGCTGGTGACGATGGCGGGAGCCAGCACGCCGCTGATGGCGGTGCCCGCGCCGATGAAGACCATCCGCCACTGGAGCAGCGAGGTGCGCTCGTGGTAGTCGTGCGTCATCTCGCCCGGCATCGCCTTGTACGGCACCTCGAACAGCGCGTACGCCGTCGCGGTGGCCAGGAAGCACACTCCGACGTACAGCGCGGCGGGGACACCGGTCAGCGGCGGCCCGGCGAAGACGAGGAAGAACGCGGCGGGCAGCGTGGACGCGCCGGCGAGCATCCAGGGCCTGCGCGGGCCGAGCCGTGACCTGGTCCGGTCGGACCAGCGCCCGACCAGCGGGTTGATCACGAGGTCCCAGACCTTGGGCGCGGTCACGACCACCCCGGCCAGCCACGCGGGCACGGCGAGGAAGTTCGTCATGTAGTAGAGCAGGAGCAATCCGGGAACGGCGCCCACCGTGGCGGTGCAGAACGATCCCACCCCGTAGCCGACGCGCACGCTCCGGGGGACCGTGGAGGCGCTCGTCTCCGGTGCGATCATGCCCTCATTGAAGCCGAACAGAGCGTTGTTCGGTAGGGCCCGGTTCCGGCGTGGTGTGACGGGCCCGCGCGGGCCCGTCTCACGTGTCAGTCGCGGACGTCGGCGCACACAACGTGTGCCCCGATCTCGATCATCCGGCGTTCGCTGCGCGTGTCGGCCACCCTGGCCATGAGGATCGGCGCGCCGGACGCCGCGAACTGCGGCAGCCGGGCCCGCACCAGGCGGTGCAGGTCGCGTACGACGTCTTCCGCGGCGGACATGTGCACCTTCACGTGCAACATGATGCCCGGGACGCCGGACGCGGTGCGCGCCTCTGAGATCCAGACGTGGTGCACGAGAGGGAAGTCCATCAGCAGCTGCGCGATGGCCTGCCGCAGGGCGGGCAGGATCGGATGCGTGCACCGCCGGTAGCCGGGGTCCACCTGCTGCATGGGCCCCGACAGATGCGGCCTGGGCGCGGGCACCCACGGGAACGAGGGCGCCTGGGTGGAGGGGGGCGCGACCTGGGCCAGCGCGGCACCGCGCGAGACCGTGGCCATGGCGCCCGTCGCGTAGGCGGCGGGCGCCGCCCCCGACAGCACGGGCGTCGGTCCGCTCCGCGTCGAGGTGAGGAAGCGCTGGAGATCGTCGATGGGCACGGCCGCGGCGGCTGGTCCGGCCGCGTCGATGACGATCTCCCGCACGCCGGTGACGCGCTGGATGTCCAGGATGGTGTCGGCGTCACACGCCGACAGGGAATGGCTGCCGCGGTGCCTGGCATAGGTGGCAGGGCCGGTGTAGCCGAGCAGGACCCGGTCACCGGCTTGGGTCGTCCCCAGGACGACCGAGCGATCTGTTCGCACCGCCACCAGGATTCCACCGTCGGCGAGAGCGCCCAGCAGGCGATGGGGGGTGCCATGCTGGGCGAGCACGTCGGCAAGCGCAGGATTCCCGATGCTCATATGACGAACCATAGGTAGTCGGCCACGGCTTATCAGGCTAATGGCGAAGAAATCTCCCGAGCAAGACAAAGACGGCCGCGATATGGATGAGTTTGGTGTTCTGTGGGTACGGCCGCCCTTGTCTCACATCCTGGGGGCTCTCGTGAACGCGTTCACAAGCGACCGTTAGACTCTGTGGGACCGTCGGGGGGCCGGACGTGTGACGAGTCCCCCGAAGCCCGCCCGTCCCGGAGGATCCACACCCGTGAACAAGCCCGTCGTTCTGGTCGCAGAGGAGCTGTCCGAGGCCGGCCTCGCCGTACTCGGCGCTGATTTCGAGGTCCGCCACACCGACGGCGCCGACCGTTCCAAGCTGCTGCCCGCACTCGCCGGCGTGGACGCGCTGATCGTCCGCTCCGCCACGCAGGTCGACGCCGAGGCCATCGCCGCGGCCCCCAAGCTGCGCGTGGTCGCGCGCGCCGGCGTCGGCCTCGACAACGTCGACGTCGAGGCCGCCACCAAGGCCGGTGTCATGGTCGTCAACGCGCCGACCTCCAACATCACCAGCGCCGCCGAGCAGACCCTCGCGCTCATCCTGGCCAGCGCGCGCAACACGGCCCAGGCGCACGCCGCGCTGAAGAACGGCGAGTGGAAGCGGTCGAAGTACACCGGTGTCGAGCTCGACGAGAAGGTCGTCGGCATCCTCGGCCTCGGCAAGATCGGCCAGCTCGTGGCCCAGCGCCTGCAGCCGTTCGGCGTCGAGCTGATCGCCTACGACCCCTACCTGCCGCCGGCCCGTGCCGCGCAGATGGGCGTCAAGCTGCTGCCCCTCGACGACGTGCTCAAGCAGGCCGACTTCATCACCGTGCACCTGCCGAAGTCGAAGGAGACGATCGGGCTCATCGGCGACGACGAGCTGCACAAGGTCAAGCCCAACGTGCGCATCGTCAACGTCGCCCGCGGCGGCATCGTCGACGAGGCCGCCCTCTACTCGGCCATCAAGGAGGGGCGGGT
>NZ_SMJZ01000068.1 GCF_004348345.1 Nonomuraea longispora | reverse complement strand
CACCCGGGCACCGCCCCCGGGGCCCCGCCCGGCGCCGCCCTCGAGAACCACCAGGGCACCGCCGAGGCCCGGCCGGACGCCGGGCCCGGCGCGGGGGCTGAGGGGGCACGATCCACGCAGCGGGATCCGTTCATCTCGATCGCCGAGGCCAGGGCGCTGCGGGCGGAGGCGCGGCGGCGGGCCCTGGTCGAGGAGGCGAACGCCGGCGTGCAGCGGGCCAGAGCCCGCATCGAGCACCTCACCCAGGAGTGGGAGAGCGCGCTGATGCAGCGCGACCACGAGGTGGAGGCGGTGCAGGCCAGGGCCGAGCAGCTCATCGCCGCGTACAAGAGCGGCGTGCTGCGGGCCCACCCCCGCAAGGAGGAGGTCCCGTCGTTGTGGAAGGGTGAGATCATCGCCATGGACGCCACGGCGGGCAACCCCACGGCGGTCTCGGGCCGGCGGGAGATCGGGCGGATCCTGCGCGAGGTGGAGAACCGCATCGAGGTGTGGCACGCCGAGGTGCTGCCCAGGGAGTTGCCCGGCCGCTCCCGCCGCCGGCTCTCACCGGGCGGACCACCCGCTGACGACGCCGGCGCGGAGGACGACCGGGGCGGGAGAGCCGGCGCGGACCCGGAGGACGGGGACGAACCACCGCGCGGGCAGCGCGACGACCCGCCTTCCCTTCGCGATCAGGAGGACGGCGCATGAGGAGGAAGGCCGCGCGGGCACGGCGACGGCTGACGGCATCCCTCACACGATCGGGAGGACGGCGGGTGGCGGAGGACAGCGGCGGGGCCCGGGCGCGGCGCGTGGCCCCGGGACGAGCCCGTACGGCGCGTCGCGTGGTCGCGGCGTTAGCGGTGCTGCCGGTGGTCGCGGCCGGCGTGACGGCGTGCGGGACGGAGGCCAGGGGGCTCTGCGGCGTGGTCGTCGACTCGACCAGCTACGCCGATCCGGCCACCTCCAGGAACGACGTCACCTCCAAGATGCCGGCGTTCGCGGAGGGGTGCGACTGGATCGGGTTCGCGGCCGTCACGGGCGGTTCGGAGAGCAGCGCCTGCCGCCAGGACCCGGTGCCCGTCGCGGCTACCCGGGCGGAGAACCCCAACGACAACCCCGTGGTCGAGGATCGGGTCAGGAAGCACCGGATCACGCAGGTGGTGCCGAGGGCGGTCGAGCTGTTCGACTGCCCGACGGAGGGCGAGGGGTCGGACGTGCTGGGGGCGCTGCGCTACGTGGCCAAGCAGCTCGCCGCGCAGCGGCAGCCGGACAAGGCGCACCGGCTCATCGTGTTCAGCGACCTGATCAGCAACCGGGGCGAGCTGGACGTCAACAAGCTGGACCTCGGCGAGGACGCCCGCCGGCAGAAGATCAAGGAGTTGCGGGACGCGCGCCTGCTGCCCGACATGAACGGGTACGCGGTGGTCGTGCACGGGTTCCTCCGGAAGAAGACGTCGAGCCCTGACCGGTTCCCGCAGCTGGAGGCGTTCTGGCAGGAGGCGTTCGAGGCTGCCGGCGCGGCCACCGTGGACCTGCTGTGAGGCGCGAACCCTCGCCGAGAGCGCTCTCTTGCCCGTTACGCGCACCTGCCCACGCAGCCGCTGTGCGGATTGTTGACACCGGGTAAGCCGTGTGTTCACATCGGTGAGAGAGCGCTCTCTCGCATCCACACCCCCCATGGAGCGATGATGACAACAGCGAACAGGCGCCGGCGCCGCCTGGCACCCGTGGCCGTGGTGCTCGTTGCACTTACCGGCCTGCTCGTCCAGATGACCGCCGGAGCCTCGGCCTCCGTGCCGCCCCCGCCGGCCGGCTGGTCCCTGGTCTGGGCCGACGACTTCGAAGGCCCGGCGAACACCCTGCCCTCATCGAACAACTGGATCATCGACACGGGCCACGCGTACCCCGGAGGACCGGCCAACTGGGGCACCGGCGAGATCCAGAACTACACCTCCAGCACCTCCAACCTCAGCCTCGACGGCTCGGGCAACCTGCGCATCACCCCGCTCCGGAGCGGCTCGGGCGAGTGGACCTCGGCCCGCATCGAGACCCGGCGCTCGGACTTCAAGCCCGCCGACGGGCGCGTCCTGCGCATCGAGGGCCGCATCCAGATGCCGAACGTGACCGGCAACGCCGCGCTCGGCTACTGGCCGGCGTTCTGGGCGCTCGGGTCGCCGTACCGGGGGAACTACTGGAACTGGCCGGGGATCGGCGAGTTCGACATCATGGAGAACGTCAACGGGCTCAACTCCGTGTGGGCCGTGCTCCACTGCGGCGTCGCCCCCGGCGGCCCCTGCGAGGAGAACAACGGCCTCGGCGCCAGCCGTGCCTGCCCCGGCGCCTCCTGCCAGTCGGCCTTCCACACCTACCGCTTCGAGTGGGACCGCAGCACCAGCCCCAACCAGCTGCGCTGGTACGTCGACGGCCAGCTGTACCACAGCCTCAGCCAGTCCCGGTTCGACGCCACGACCTGGAACAACATGACCGGCCACGCCGGCTACTTCCTGCTGCTCAACGTGGCCATGGGAGGCGCCTTCCCCAACGGCGTGGCGGGCTTCGGCACCCCGACCGGGGACACCGTGCCCGGCAGGCCGATGCTGGTGGACTACGTCGCGGTCTGGCAGAGCGGCACGGGCGGCGGCGATCCCGACCCCGACCCGAGCGACCCGCCCGGCAGTGTCGACGCCCGCTCCACCATCCAGGCCGAGCGCTACACCGCCCAGTCGGGCACCATGGTCGAGTCCACCACCGACTCGGGCGGCGGCCAGAACGTCGGCGGCCTCTCCAACGGCGACTGGCTGCGCTTCGACGGCGTCACGTTCGGCTCGCAGGCCGCCCGCCAGTTCAAGGCCAGGGTGGCGTCCGGGGCGGGCGCCGGGGTCAGCGGGCTGGTGCAGGTGCGGCTCGACAGCCCCACCGCCGCCCCCATCGGCGACTTCGCCATCGGGAACACCGGCGGATGGCAGAGCTGGCGCACCATCCCGGCCAACATCTCCGGCGTGACGGGAACGCACACGGTCTACCTGACCTTCAGCAGCGGCCAGCCGGCCGACTTCGTCAACGTCAACTGGTTCACCTTCTCCACCTCCTGACCGCCTGTCCCGGCCTCCGCCGGCGGGCCCGTACGCGCGTGAGCCCCGTGCGTACGGGCCCGTACGCGGTCAGGAGCGGGTGCGGCGCTGGAGGACGATGCGTTCGGCCCAGCTGGCGGCCTCTGGGTCCTTCAGGCCCTCCACCACTCCCCCGAGGTAGGCCGTGGCCAGGCTGTCGAAGCCGCTGTCCAGTTGCCGCAGCCGGCTCGCCCGGCGGCGCTCCGCCGCCTCGACGTAGTGGACGATGCTCTCCGCGTAGCCGGCGTCGTGCTGGTAGGCCGCCTGGGCCTCGGCGAGGACGCGGGCCTCGGCGTCACGTTTGGCCCGCAGCTCCCTGAGGCGGCGGTCGTTGGGGTTGTGCATGCGGCGGCCCAGGTCGGCGGCGATGAGGGCGGTGGCCACGAGCAGCGCCAGCAGGAGGACCATGGTGGGCAGCTGGCCGACGCCCTCGGAGGTGGGGCCGATCTCCTGCCCGTCCACGACCAGGGGCCGGACCAGGGCGTCCCGGCGCAGCACGGCCACGGCGACGATGAGGCCGAGCCAGACCGTCGCCACGCCGATCAGCAGCCAGCGCCCCTGGGACGAGCTGCCGTGCTCCTGCCAGGAGCGGAACGCGCGACCGTACATGTGCGGCGCCACCAGCATGATGAGGGCGGCGCCCGCGGCGAGGAGCGCGGTCATCGCGACGCTGTCGCCCCAGCTGAGGATCACCTGGTAGAGGATGGGCACCTCGACGACCAGCAGGAGCAACAGGAGGAGCGCGGCGGGCAGCCAGCGGCGGACGACCGGCCAGCGGCTGCCGGAGACGGCGATCGAGCTGGGGCGTCCGTCGCCGGGACGCCTGCTGGGTTGTTCGAGCTCGGTGACGCGCTGCCTGCTGTCGTCGAGGGCCTTGCGCGCCTCCCCGAACGCGCGCTGCGACTCCGCCAGGCGGATCTTCTGCGCTTCCAGCTCGGCGCGGGCCCGCTGGATCTCCCGTTCCGTGCGCTCGTCGATCCTGGCCAGCTCTTCCAGGCGTTCGTCCTCCAGCTCGTGGAAGCGGGGCACGCTGCCGGTCTGGAGCGTGAGCGTGTCGAACTGGCCGCCTTCGGCGTGGGCGCGGCCCAGCGCGCGTTCCTCGCCGCGGCGCCGCGCCCACTCGGGCAGGCGGTAGAGGTCGCCGTCGTACGCGGCCGCGGGCGCGGGCGCGACTCGGGTGACCTCGCCGTCGGGCTCGGCGGATGCTTCCTGCTTGCGGCGGACGAAGCGCATCTGGCCTCCCTGCGGGGTCCTGCCCTCGATGCTAAGTCGCCGGGCCGCGGATCGACGGCTGGAGCCCGTACGGGAAATCCGGGTGCGGCCGGGCGGCCGTCAGGTGGAGTCCCTGACCACGAGCCGGGCCGGCAGCACGACGGATGTGGCGTGGCCGCCGTCCAGGCGCGACATCAGCAGCCGGGCGAGAGCCAGCGCCTGCTCGGCGACGGGGACGCGCACGGTGGTGAGCGGCGGGGTGGTGGCGGAGGCGGCGTCGATGTCGTCGAAGCCCACGATCGCCAGGTCGTCCGGCACCCGCCGCCCGGCCTTCCGCGCGGCCCGCAACGCCCCGATGGCGAGCTGGTCGCCGGCCGCGAAGATCGCGTCGAGTGACGGGTTGTCCTCGATGAGCCGGCGTGCGGCCGCCGCGCCGGACGCGCGGGTGTAGCCGTCGGCCGGGGTCAGAAGCGGTCTCAGGCCGGCGCGGTGCAGGGCCGCGCGGTGGCCGGCCAGGCGGTCCTGGATGGAGATGAGGTCCATGGGGCCGCAGACCATGCCGATGTGTCGGCGCCCGCGTGCGACGAGGTGCTCGGTGGCGGCCGCCGCTCCCCCGGCGTTGTCGACGTCCACGTACGGCACCAGGGAGGCGACCGCGGGTTTGCCGAGCAGCACGATCGGCACGCCGGTCCGCGAGAGCCGCTCGGCCAGGGTGTCGCCTCGGTCGGGCGGCAGCAGCACGACGCCGTCCGACAGCCGCCCCTCGACGTGGGAGACGATGCGGCGGTGGCTCTCCGCGGTGTCGGCCAGCATGAGCGTGATCTGTTTGCCCGCGCCCTCCAGCATGCTGGTGACGTACTGGACGACGGCCGCGGTCAGCGGATCGCCGCCCTGCCGGGGCACCGACAGGACGAGGGCGACCGTGTTGGTGCGCCGGGTGACGAGGCTGCGGGCGGCCGCGTTGGGCACGTAGCCGAGCTCTCTGACGGCCCGCATCACCGTCGCGCGGACCTCGGGGCTGACGGAGGTCTCGCCGTTGACGACGCGCGAGACGGTGGCCCTGGAGACGTGGGCGCGGGCGGCCACGGTCTCCAGCGTGGGCCGTCTGGCGCGGGTCCCTGGCAGGCCGTTGCGCGCGATGACGTCGCGATACCACCGGGCGCTGTCCTTCGGCCGGCGTCGCTGGGTGGCGAAGTCCACGTGCACGAGTCCGAACTTGCGCTGGTAGCCATCGGTCCATTCGAGGTTGTCGAGCAGCGTCCAGACGAAATATCCGCGGACGTTGGCGCCGTCGTCGATCGCAGTTTTCAGAGCGCGCAGGTGTTCCTCGATGAAACCGATTCTCTCGAGGTCGTGAATGCCGTCGCCGGTCGCCACGTCGACGAAGTCGGCGCCGTTCTCGGTGATCAACAGCTCGGTCCGCGGATATTCCCGGGAAAGGCGCCCGAGCAGCTGGGAAAGGCAACCGGGCACGATGGGCCAGCCCATTGCGGTGACCGCCGTGGGCACCGTGCAGAAAAGCACACCCTCGCTTCCCGGGAAAGCAGGGTCCGCGGGTTCGCTGGGCTGCGCCTGCACCACCAGCGGCGCATAGTAGTTGACGCCGAGCAGGTCGACGGGCTGGGCGATGACGTCGAGGTCGCCGTCGCGGACGTGACCGAGCCCCGCGTGCCGCTCGATGAGCGGGACCAGGTCGGCGGGGTAGGCGCCGCGCAACATCGGGTCGAGGAACTGCCGGTTCACCAGGGCGTCGATCCTGGTCACGGCCTCGGTGTCCTCCTCGGTCAGCTCCCTGCCGAAGTCGCTCACCTGGGCGGGCGTGAGCACGGGCGAGATGTTGAGCGCGGCGCCCACCTCGGAGGCCCCGGCGGCGCGCAGCGCCTGGACGCCCAGCCCGTGGGCGAGCAGCATGTGGTGCGCACTCATGAAGGCGTCGGCCGTCGACGTCCTGCCGGGCGCGTGAATGCCCGAGCCGTACCCGAGGAAGGACGCCACCCACGGTTCGTTCACCGTGAACCACGTGCCGACCCGGTCGCCGAGCCGTTCGTGCACGACCGTGGCGTAATCCGCGAAATGGTGTGCCGTGTCGCGAACCGGCCAGCCGCCCCCATCTTCCAGCGCCTGCGGCAGGTCCCAGTGGTAAAGGGTGGCATAGGGCGTGATGCCCGCGGCCATCAACTCGTCGACCAGCCGGTCGTAGAAGTCGAGCCCCGCCGCGTTCGCCTTTCCGCGGCCGTCGGGAATCACCCTGGCCCAGCTCACCGAGAACCGGTAGGCGGCTATTCCGAGGTCTTTCATCAACCGCACGTCCTCGGCATGGCGGTGATAGTGGTCGCAGGCCTCGGCGCGGTCGGCGGAGAAGCCGTCCCAGATGGACGGGCCGCGGCCGCCGGCGGTCGTGGCCCCCTCGATCTGGAAAGCGGAAGTCGACACCCCCCAGACGAAACCCTCGGGGAAACTCGCTGCGCTCATCGTGGTGAAAACCCTCCGGACAATGTACGAGCGCCCAGTCTCCCGCGCGCCGCGCGTCGCGCGCCAGCCTGGCCAGGCTGTATACAGAGCGCGTGGAACTGGACCGGCTCGATCGTGACATCATCGCGGCGCTCGTCGACGACGCCCGTGCGACGTACGCGGACATCGGCGCCCAGGTGGGGCTGAGCGCGTCGGCGGTCAAGCGACGGGTCGACCGGTTGCGGGCGACGGGGGCGATCACCGGGTTCAGCGCCCGGGTGGCGCCCCAGGCGCTGGGCTGGACGACCGAGGCCTACGTGGAGCTGTTCTGCCAGGGCAAGACCAAGCCGTCGGACATCGCTCTGGCCGTGGCCAGGTTCCCCGAGGTGGTGGGCGCGGCCACGATCACGGGCGAGGCCGACGCGCTGCTGCACATCAGGGCGACGGACGTGCGCCACGTGGAGCGGGTGATCGAGCGCATCGCGGCGGAGACGTTCGTGGTGCGGACCAAGAGCGTCATCGTGCTCTCCAGGCTGGTCGACGCACCACCCGGCACCACTGTGCCGGAACCGCGCAACGGAACACGCACAGACGCCTGAAAGTCGCAACAGACCTGCGCGAATACGCAATGTCGGAGTCTTGGCCGCCACCGGCAGCGGTTCCTAGGCTGGCTGCGTCACCCCGGGAGGGGTTTTCCCTGGTCAACGATGATGGAGCGCTGCATGCCCAAACACTTCCTCATGTGTCGCCCTGAGTTCTTCGCCGTCGAATACAGCATCAATCCGTGGATGCGCCCAGAGGCGGGCGCGTCCCGCGACGTCGCGGTGCTGCAGTGGGAAGGGCTCAAGGCCGCGTACGAGGAACTCGGCCATCGCGTCAGCCTGATCGACCCGATCGACGGGCTGCCCGACATGGTGTTCGCCGCCAACGGCGCGCTGGTCGTCGACGGGCGCGTCTACGGCGCCAGGTTCGCCTACCCGCAGCGCGGCCCCGAGGGCCCCGCCTACCTGCGCTGGTTCGCCGCGCGCGGATACCCGGTGCACGAGCCCCGTCACGTCAACGAGGGCGAGGGCGACTTCCTCGCGCTCGACGAGGTCGTGCTCGCCGGCACGGGCTTCCGCACCGACGTGCGCGCCCACCAGGAGTCGCAGGAGGTCCTGGGCCGCCCGGTGATCTCGCTGACGCTGGTCGACCCGCGCTTCTACCACCTGGACACGGCGCTGTTCCCGCTGGACGGCAGGAACGTGGCCTACTACCCGCAGGCCTTCTCGCTGGGCAGCCAGGAGGTGCTGCGCCGCATGTTCCCCGACGCGGTCCTGGCGACCGCCGAGGACGCCGAGGTGCTCGGCCTGAACGCGGTCAGCGACGGCACCCACGTGGTGATGAACGCCGAGGCCTCCACCCTGCAGTTGGAGATCAAGCGCCGGGGGTACGAGGTGATCCCGGTCGACCTGTCGGAGTTGCGCAAGGCGGGCGGGGGTCCCAAGTGCTGCACACTGGAGATCAGGGGGAACAAGTGACCATGACCAGCGCGGAGCTGATCGAGATCAGCGAGAGCCGCAGCGCGCACAACTACCATCCACTGCCCGTGGTGATCCACGAGGCGCACGGGGCGTGGGTCACCGACGTCGAGGGGAAACGTTATCTGGACTGCCTGTCCGGTTATTCCTCGCTCAACTTCGGCCACGGCCATCCGAAGATCATTGAGGCGGCGCGGGACCAGCTCGAACGGCTGACCCTGACCAGCCGCGCGTTCTACCACGACCAGTTCGCGCGGTTCTGCGCCGGGCTCGGCGACCTCACGGGCAAGGACATGATCCTGCCCATGAACACCGGCGCCGAGGCGGTCGAGACCGCCATCAAGGTGGCGCGCAAGTGGGGCTACCAGGTCAAGGGCGTCGAGCCCGACCAGGCCAACATCATCGTGATGGAGAACAACTTCCACGGCCGCACCACCACGATCATCAGCTTCTCCACCGACCCGGACGCGCACGACGACTTCGGCCCCTACACACCGGGCTTCAGAATCGTGCCGTACGGCTCGGCCGAGGCGGTCAGGCAGGCCGTCGACGCCGACACGGTCGCCGTGCTGGTCGAGCCCATCCAGGGCGAGGCCGGGGTGCTGGTGCCGCCGGAAGGCTACCTGACCGAGCTCAGGCGGTTGTGCTCGGACGGCGGGATCCTCATGATCGCCGACGAGATCCAGTCGGGTCTGGGACGCACCGGGCAGACGTTCGCGTGCGACGTCGAGGGGGTCGTGCCCGACATCTACGTCCTGGGTAAGGCCCTCGGCGGCGGCGTCGTACCGGTTTCGGCCATCGCGGCCGACCGCGACGTGCTCGGCGTCATCCACCCCGGCCAGCACGGCTCCACGTTCGGCGGCAACCCGCTGGCGTGCGCGGTCGGCATCGCGGTCGTCGAGCTGCTGAACACCGGCGAGTTCCAGGCCAGGGCCGCCAAGCTCGGCGAGAGCCTGCACAGCCGGCTGCGCGGGCTGCTCGGCAGGGGCGTCACCGAGATCCGCGGGCGGGGCCTGTGGGCGGGCGTGGACATCGACCCGTCGCTGGCCACCGGGCGCGAGGTGTCGAAGGCGCTGCTGAAGCGGGGCGTGCTGGTCAAGGACACGCACGGCTCCACGATCCGGCTGGCCCCGCCGATCGTCGTCTCCGAGGACGACCTGATCTGGGCGATCGACCAGCTCGCCGACGCGATTCACGCCATGAAGGAGCAGTAGGAAGGCATGGCGTCAGCCCCAGGAGCGGTGACGATCTTCCTCTCAGCCCACGCGTACGGACTCGATCGGCTGCATGACGTCGTTGCGCGACTCGTACCAGGTGAGCGTGCCGGGGAGGGTCAGCGTGGCCAGCGCGTTCTGGAACCAGGGGCCCTTGATGATCTTCCAGCGGAACGGCGGCCGCGGGATGCCCGCCGAACGCGCCAGCAGGCCGCCCACCAGCGTGGCCAGGCCGAACTGGGTGACCACGTTGGCCCAGCGCAGTAGCCGGCTGAGCGGGTTACGGATGGGCGAGCACACGACCTGGTAGATCGGTCCCGAGTCGGCCTTGGCCAGGTAGGAGTAGTGCACGTCGCCGGAGAGGATCAGCACGGGCTTGCCGAGCTCGACCAGCATCCCGGCCAGGTCGTCGAACGAGCGCCGGAACGCCGCCCAGTGCTCCAGGTCGAAGGCCTGCCGGAGCGCCTCGGAGCACCTGGCGGCGAGGCGGCCCCACGTGCCGTCGCACAGGGCCTCGTTCCAGTTCTGCACCCCGTGGACACCCTCGGGCAGCAGGAACGGGATCGACGAGCCGATGATCAGGCGCTCGGCCGGGCGGGTGACCTGCTCCTCCAGCCAGGCCCACTCTTCGGGGTCGAGCATGCGGCGGTCGCCCGGGGTGAGCTGCCTGGCGCACCGCGTGTCGACCATGATCAGGCGGGTGTCGCCGAGGTCGCGGGCGTAGCTCCAGCGGTTGCTGCTCGGCTCGGTGTCGGCCTTGTCGGCGAACGCGTCGAGCGCGTCCCCGGCGTCGCCCTCGCCGCTCAGCAGCTTCTGCAGGAGCGGATCCTCGGCGCGCTCGGCCGGCGAAAGATTGCCGAGATGCTGGTAGACGTAGTACGCCCCGAGCCCGGCGACCACCCTGCGGCGCCACCATGGTGTCCCGGCCATCTGCTCCCGCCAGGTTTTCGAGGTGTTCCAGTCGTCGCGCACGTCATGGTCGTCGAAGATCATCGCAGTCGGCACGGTGGACAGCACCCAGCGGATGTCGGGGTGGGTCCACGCCTGGCGGTAGAGCTCGGCGTATTCCTCGAAGTCGGCGATCTCGCCCTGCGGCTCGGTGTCCCTCCGCGCCCTGATGTAGGCCAGGATCTCGGGTGACGGGCCGTCGGCGTAGACCTGGTCGCCGAGGAACAGCAGCAGGTCCGGCCACTCCTCGTCGCCGGCCTGCGCGAGATGGGTGCCGAGCTCGCCCAGCATGTCGTAGCCGTGCGTGATCACGTGCGGGGCGTCGTGCGGCACGCTGGTGCGGCACGAGCCGAACATCAGCCTGCGCATTCCCTCCGCGGGCAGCAACCGGATCCGGCTGGGCGGGTGACTCTCCAGGGGCCATACGGCCTCCCCGTCGAGTGTGACGGAATAGGACCCGATATCCTGGGTGAGTCCAACGAGATCCACGATCGCGTAGTGGTGTCCGTGCACGGTGAAGGTAGGCGACCGGTAAGCCCTGCCGTCCGCTTCGACGGTGACCGTGCAAGGGTCGGCGGTCTCCACCCAGATCGAAGCGCTGTCACGATCGACATAACGCAGCATCGGCCCCACCACGAGTGCGGGCATTCCACTCCTCAGATCGACGATTCGGCACACATCCGCACGCAAGCCTGCCAGAGTGGCGACGCTCGTGACACCTCTGATCACCGGCTGGGATTTCTCCAACACCTAGGCAAGATCAAACCCCCGCCATAGGATGATCGTAACAAGATCGCCCAAAAAGGAAGGCAAAGGCGCCTTCCCTACATAAAGGGCGTAAATACCAGGAGGAAACTCTTCGATGAGCATCATGGTGCCGTCAACGACGCCGGCCCTGATCACACCGGGGCGTCAAGCACTCGACTCCGCTCTCCACCAACTCGACCAGGCCGCCGAGCATCTCGGGCTCGACGACGGGCTCCGTACGATGCTGGCGACGCCCCGCCGCTCCCTGACCGTCTCGGTCCCGGTGCGGCGCGAGGACGGACGTCTCGACGTCGTCCAGGGCTACCGGGTCCAGCACAACGTCTCACGCGGCCCCGCCAAGGGCGGGCTCCGGTTTCATCCCGGCACCGACATCCACGAGGTCACCGCGCTCGCGATGTGGATGACGTGGAAGTGCGCACTGGTCGGCATCCCGTACGGCGGCGCCAAAGGCGGCGTGGCCGTGGACCCGTCCGGGCTCACCACCCGCGAGCTGGAACGGCTGACCCGCCGCTACGTCAACGAGATCCTGCCGCTGATCGGCCCGGAGAAGGACATCCCCGCGCCCGACGTCGGCACCGACGAGCAGACCATGGCGTGGGTCATGGACACCTACAGCGTCAACGCCGGCTACTCCGTGCCCGGTGTGGTCACCGGCAAGCCGATGACGCTGGGCGGCTCGCTCGGTCGCGCGAGCGCGACCTCGCGCGGCGTGCAGATCGCGGCGCTGGCCGCGCTGGGCGGCTCGCCCGAGGGCGTGACCGTGGCCGTGCAGGGCTTCGGCAAGGTGGGTGCGCTCGCCGCCCAATACCTGTCCGACGCCGGCTGCAAGGTCGTGGCCGTCTCCGACGTCACGGGCGCCGTCCACGCGAGCGGCGGCCTCGACATCGCCCGGCTGCGCGCCTGGGTCGCCGAGGCCGGCGGCGTGCACGGCTACCGCCATGCCGACGCGCTGGCCCGCGACGACCTGCTCGAACTGGACGTCGACCTGCTGGTCCCGGCCGCGCTGGAAGGCGCGATCACCGAGGCCAACGCGCCCAGAATCCGGGCCAGGCTGATCGTCGAGGGCGCCAACGGCCCGACCACGCCGCAGGCCGACGAGATCCTCGCCGCCTCCGGCACCATGGTCGTGCCCGACATCCTGGCCAACGCGGGCGGGGTGATCGTGTCGTACCTGGAATGGGTGCAGAACATGCAGGCCTACTCCTGGAGCTCCAGCGAGGTCGAGCTGAAACTGCGCGACCTCATGCAGGGCGCCTACTCCGAGGTGAAGTCGCTGGCCGCCGAGCGCGGGCTGACGCTCAGGCAGGCGGCGCACGTCATCGGCGTGGGCCGAGTGGCCGACGCGCACCAGATGCGCGGCCTCTACCCGTAACGTCCAGCGAGTTCAGACCAGCGGTGGTCAAGGACGACCGCCGGCCCGAACGACCGGGGCCCGCCGTCCGGGGCGGGCCCCGGCGCTCTTCTTGGACTTATTTCCGCAGCTCGGCGTAGTCGAGCGCGGCCACCAGGCCCTCCAGATCGCGCATGAGCCGCTCGGTGCGCTCGGCGCCGAACGCGACCGCGACGAGCCCGTGGTGCTCGGCCACCGCTCCGTCCACCCGCGCGAGCAGCTCCGCGCCCCGGTCCGAGACGAACACCGCCACCCGCCGCCGGTCGCCCTTCGACGGCCCGCGGTAGACCAGCGCCCGCTCGATCAGCCGGTCGATCGCCTTGGTCAGGGTCGGATGGGGCATGAGCACGGCCGCGGCCAGCTCGCCCATCGAGTCGCCCCGCCCGTCGGCCAGCGCGCGCATGATGCGCCACTGCTCGACGGTGACGTCCTCGCCCGCCAGCCCGGCCGCCAGCCCTCGGTTGACGCTGCGCTCCGCGCGGCTCAGCAGATAGGCGAGCGAGGACCCGAGGCCTGAGGAGGTCATGGGAGGAGGTCCTTTCGTCGGAGAGCTTGAAGGGAGGATACTCGTCGGCGTGGCGGCGACCGTCGATCCTCTCGAAGCGCGGCTCCTCCCGTCGGGTGCGATCAGGATCGGCCTGGTCGTGCCCGTGTCCGGGGTGCTCGGCCTGATGGGGCCCTGCGCGATCAACTGCGCCGTGCTGGCGGCGGAGGAGCTCAACGCCGCGGGGGGCCTGCTGGGCAGGCCGGTCGAGCTGGTCCTCGTCGACGGCGGACGGCCCGCGCGGCAGGTGGCGGCCGAGGTGTCCGAGCTGGTCAGGACGGGCACGGTGAAGGCCGTCACGGGCGCCCACGCCAGTGACGTGCGGGTCGAGGTGGTGGCCGCGATCGCCGGGCGGGTGCCGTTCGTCTACGGGCCTCCGTACGAAGGCGGGGGGCACGCGCCGGGCGTCTACTTCCTCGGCGAGACCCCCGACCGGCAACTCGCGCCGGGCATCGAGTGGCTGGTCGGCACCCGACGGGCGCGACGGTGGTTCCTGCTGGGCAACGACTACATCTGGCCGCGCCTGGTGCACGCGAACGCCCGGCCGCTGCTGCGCGCGCTCGGCGCCACCGTGGTGGGTGAGAGCCTCGTCCCGTACGGCGACGCGGTGCGGCGGCTCGACCGGGTGGCGGACGCCCGTCCCGACGCCGTCCTGCTGACGCTGATCGGCAGCGACCTCATGGACTTCAACCGCGCGTACGCGGCCGGCGGGCTCGGCGCGACCCGGCTCTGCGGCGCGCTGGAGGAGCACGGCCTGCTGGGCATCGGCGGTGACGTCACCGGCGGGCTGTACGCGTCGATGGGCTACTTCCGCGACCTGCCGACCGAGGCGAGCCTCGCCTTCGCGCAGCGGTACGCGGCCCGCTTCGGCCCCGACGCCCCCATGCTGAACGCCCACGGCCACGGCTGCTACGAGGCTGTCGCGATGCTGGCCGCGCTGTGCGGGCGGGCGGGTTCGCTGGCCGTGCCCGCGCTCGACGCGGTGGCCGACGGCGCCACCATCACCAGCGCACGCGGGACGCTCACACTGCTGGGACGGCAGGTGCACCATCCCGTTCAGCTCGGCAGGGCGGACGGCCTGAATTTCTTTCTAGAGAAACCTTTTCACTAGAAAGCTTTGGATCTAAGGTGCGAGACGCCCCCGACGCACAAGGAGCCGTCCCATGAGCACGATCGAGCAGTTCGGCTACCGCCAGGAGCTCCAGCGCTCGCTGGGCTTCACCGACCTGATGATCTACGGCCTGATCTTCATGGTGCCGATCGCACCGTTCGGGATCTTCGGCAACGTCTTCTCCGTCTCCCACGGCATGGTGGCGCTGGCGTACGTGATCGGGTTGGTGGCGATGGCCTTCACGGCGCTGTCGTACGCGCAGATGGCCAAGGCGTTCCCGATGGCCGGGTCCGTCTACACGTACGCGGGCCGCGGCATCGCCGCCCCCGTCGGGTTCATGGCCGGCTGGGCCATCCTGCTCGACTACGTGCTCGTGCCGTCGCTGCTCTATCTGGTGGCCAGCGTCGCCATGAACTCGTTCGTGCCCTTGATTCCCGTCTGGGCGTGGCTGGCGGCGTTCGTGGTGCTCAACACCGTCGTCAACTACCTCGGTATCCAGATGACGGCCAGGATCACCCGGATCATGCTGGCGGCCGAGCTGGTCGTACTGGCGATCTTCCTGGTGGTCGCCGGCGTCGCGCTGGCGCAGGGCAAGGCGCAGACCGGCGCGCTCACGCCGATCTTCGACTCGTCCGGGTTCACGTTCAGCGTGGTGTTCGCCGCCGCGTCGGTGGCCGTGCTGTCGTTCCTCGGCTTCGACGGCATCTCCACGCTGGCCGAGGAGAACCGGGAGGACGCCCGCAGGCTCGGCAGGTCCATGCTGGCCGCACTCGGCCTGGCAGCCGTGCTGTTCGTCACGCAGACCTGGGTCGCGGCCCTCCTCACCCCCGGCCGCGACGCCCTGATCGCCGACGGCGACCCGGCGGGCAACGCCTTCTACGACACGGCCGCGTACGCCGGCGGGCCGTGGCTGGCGGTGCTCACCGCCGTGGCGACCGCCGTCGCCTGGGGCTTCGCCAACTCGCTGGTCGCGCAGGCCGCCACGTCGCGGCTGCTGTTCGCGATGGCCCGCGACCGGCAACTGCCCGCCTTCCTGTCGCGGGTGAACGCGAAGCACAAGGTGCCGGTCAACGCGACCCTCGCGGTGGCCGCCGTCTCGCTGGTCCTCGGCGTCTTCATGAGCACCAGGGCGAACGGCGTCGGCGAGCTGGCCTCGCTGGTGAACTTCGGCGCCATGTCCGCTTTCCTGGTGCTGCACGTCTCCGTCGTCGTGCACTACACGGTCAAGCAGCGCAGCACCAACTGGTGGGCCCACCTCGTCGCCCCGGTCATCGGCTTCGCCGTCCTCGTGGCCGTCGTGTACAACCAGAACGTCGCGGCCCAGTGGGTCGGCGGCGTGTGGCTCGCCATCGGCCTGGCCATTCTGGGCATCACCTACCTGATCGGCCGTAAGCCCACACTTCCCACGGAGGTCTCGTGAACGTCGTCTCCTACCACCCAGCGCCGGAGGACCTGAGCTACACCTTCGGCGGGCGCGCCGCCGTCGGCAAGGTGCGGCCGGGCACGATCGTGGAGCTCTACACCGAAGACTGCTTCGGCGGCCTCGTCCGGCACGTTGACGACCTGCCGTCCCAGGTGTGCGAGTTCCCCTACCTCAACCCCGTGACCGGCCCCTTCCATGTGGAGGGCGCCGAGCCGGGCGACACGCTGGCCCTGCACTTCATCGCCATCACCCCGGCCAGGGACTGGGCGGTCTCCACGACGTTCCCCCACTTCGGCGCGCTGACCGGCACCCACACCACGGCGATGCTCCAGCCGCCGCTGGAGGAACGGGTCTGGCGCTACGACATCGACCTCGCCAAGGGCGTGGCCGTCTACCACGCCCGCAACAGCGACTTCAGCGTCGAGCTGCCGCTCGACCCGATGCACGGCACCGTGGGCGTGGCCCCGGCCGCGAACGAGGCCCGCATGACGATCACGCCCGACGCGCACGGCGGAAACATGGACACCCCCGAGCTGCGCGCCGGCGTCACCGTCTACCTGGGGGTCAACGTCGAGGGAGGGATGTTCTCGATCGGCGACGGCCACGGGCTGCAGGGCCACGGCGAGGTCTGCGGCACCGCGGTCGAGGCGGCCATGAACACGGTCGTCGCGGTCGATCTGATCAAGGGAGTCGCCACGCCGTGGCCCCGGATGGAGGACGACCTGCACCTGATGTCCACCGGGTCGGCCAGGCCCCTGGAGGACGCGTACCGGATCAGCCAGCACGACCTGGTCACGTGGACGTCGGAGCTGACCGGGCTGGACACGCTCGACGCCTACCAGCTCGTCAGCCAGGCCGGGCAGGCGCCGGTCGGCAACGTGTGCGACACCAACTACACGATGGTCGCCAAGCTGCCCAAGGCGTACACGGGTGGCGCGGCGGTCTACGACTCCGCGCACGCCCGCCTGCGCGCTCTCGCCGCCCAGTACACGACTTGGTAAAGAGGAATGTCGCAGGTCAGAGGTCTGATCATCTTCGCCTTAGGCTGGCCGGGTGCTCAGGTTGGTGTTGTCCCTCGCCCTGATCGACCCGACCGCCGTCACCGAGGTGTCCCAGCGCAACGTGCCCTCCGCCCGTGTCCTGACGCCTGACGGGGACCGCCTCGGCTACGCGCCGGTCGCGCGCCCCTACGCGGGGGCGCGGCGCCTCACCGGGGTGCTGCTCGGTCACGACCCCGTCTCCCGGCGGGACGTGTTGTGCGGCGGCACGGTGATCGGCTCGCGCAGCCGCAGCCTCGTGCTGACGGCCGCGCACTGCCTCTACAACCACGGCCGGTCGCTCGAGAACCTGGCCTTCCTGCCCGGCTACGACGGCGGGCGGCCGGGGCTCGGCGTCTGGCCCGCCGTGCGCACGTGGGTGCCGGCGAGGTGGCGCAACCGGCCGTACTCGCCGGGGCTGCTGCCGTACGACATCGGGCTGGTGGGGGTCGGGCGCGGCAAGCGCCCGCTGGAGGCCGTGACCGGCCGGGGGCTGCCGGCGATGACCACGGCCAAGGGCGCCACGTTGGAGGGCCTGGAGTTGCTGGGCTACCCGGCGGGCAAGGGGTATCCGGGCACCCGGCTGTACCGGTGTGTGGGTGACGCGTCGGAGGCGGTCTTCGAGGGGCCGGGGCTGATGGTCACCCGCAACTGCCACGCCGCCGCCGGCGGCAGCGGCGGGCCCGCGATGTACGGCGGCTCCGTGGCGGGGGTCGTGTCGTCGTCCAGCCCGCTGAGCGACTCGAAGGGGTACACCGTGCTCGCCCGGCTCGGTGAAAAGCCGTTCAAGCGCATGTTCGCCAGGGCCGACCGGACGATGCGGCTCAGGCAGCGCGGCTGAGCCGTCCGGACGCGGCTCGGGCACGCGCGACGGGGCCGCCCGTCGCGGGCCGGGCGGCGTCCGGCGGGCACTGCCCAGAGGTCAGGCGGCGTGCTCGGCGATCTGCTCGCAGAGCGCGTGGGTGGCCAGGGCGTCGCCGGCGTCGATCACCCGGCCCTCGCGTACGGCGGCGAGGAACTCCAGGCAGATCTGCTCGATGCCGCGCTGCCTGGCCACCGGCACCCAGTCGGGCCGCCTGACGAGGCTCTCGCCGCCCTTGTACTCGATGACGTCGCCGAGGTTGACCACGCGCCGCTTGGCGCCGTCGCCCATGGCCTCGCAGGACTCCTCGGAGGCCCCGCCGACCCGGTTCATGACGCCGATGGCGGTGAAACCGTCGCCGGACAGCTCCAGGACGATGTGCTCGATCAGGCGGTCGCGGACGCGGGTCCTGATCGTGGTGTCGGTGACCGGGCCGGGCGCGAGGAATCTGAGGGTGTCCGCCACGTGGATGAAGTCATCGAATATCACCCGTCGGGGCGCGTCGGGGTGATTAGCGCGATTTTTCTCCATGAGGAGGAGATGGCGTGGATGAGAGGCAAGTCCGACATATCCGGGCGCGTGCCGGCGGTTGAACCCCACCATCAGAGACCGGCCCTCGGACCTGGCCAGCCGCACGAGCCGCTCGGACTCGGCGAGGGTGTAGGCGATCGGCTTGTCGACGTAGACGTGCACACCCGCCCTGAGCAGCGGCTCGACGATCTCGGGGTGGGCGTTGGTCGCGGCGTGCACGAACGCCGCCTCGACGCCGGCCTTGATCACTTCGTCCACGCTCGACGACCGGGCGGCGATCCGGTAGGTGTCGCCGAGCCGGTCCAGCCGGGCCGTGTTGCGCGTACAGAGGTGCAGGTCGAGGGCGGGCTGGGCGGCGAGCACCGGAAGGTAGGCCTTCTCCGCGATGTCGCCCAGGCCGATCAGGGCTGTCTTCACGCGTCGAGCGTAGCCTTGAGCGCGTCCTCGATCGGGGTGGGCGCCACGCCGAACGTACGCTGGAACGCCGAGGAGTCGAGCACGTACGGCGCGACGAACTGGTAGCGCGTGTGCTTCAGCTCGCCGAGGAAGGGCGAGAACACCCCCACCGCCCGCAGCAGCGGCCAGGGCAGCTGCCTCATCCGGGGGGCGGGCCGCCCCAGCAGCACGGCCATCTTCTCCCCCAGCTGGCGGAAGGTCAGCGGCGCGCCGGTGGGCACGTGCCACGGCCTGCCCCAGGCCCGCTCGTCCCCGCCCGCCGTGATCAGCGCGTCGGCCACGTCCGGCAGGTACGTCCAGCTGTGCGGCATGTCGGCCGGCCAGACGAGCGGGACGGTCTTGCCCGCCCTGAGCGGCCCGATGAAGCGTTCGCCCAGGTAGGACTGGTCGGTCGCGCCCGGCCCGAAGTAGTCGGAGCCGCGCACCTCGGTCACCCTGATCCGGCCGGCCTCGTGCGCGGCCAGCGCGTCGGTCCACATCTTCGCGCGTACTCGCATCTTGGGGGTGGTGGAGGCGAGCGGCAGGTCCTCCGTCATCGGCACGGAGACCGGCCCGTACGGGTAGAGGTTGCCGAGGATCACCAGCACGGCGCCGCTCGACTCGGCGGCGGCCAGGAATGACGCGGCCATCGGCGGCCAGTCGGTGAGCCAGCGGTGGTACTGAGGGTTGACGCAGTTGTAGAGAACGTCGGCGCCCTTGGCGAGCTCGGTGAGCCTGGCCTGGTCGGCGACGTCGGCGGCCACCTTGACCGCCCCGTCGGGACCGCGGCCCGAGCGGGTGACGACGACGACCTCGTGGCCCTGCGCGACGAGCTTGGCGGCCAGATGCGTGCCGACCTGGCCGGAGCCCACGACGACGTGCTTACCCATGTGCAGACCTGCTTCCAGACGATGCGGAGAACCGCGTTGACGAAGAGCGCGGCGAAGGCGGCCGCGGAGGTGGCCGGCCCGGCTCGGGGCTCCAGTGACCACCCGTTCCTTACGAGAGCGATGCTCTCTCAAAAGAGCGATGGCCGTCAAGAGCAGTGCTCTCGTTTTTTCGCACCGCTCTGATAATCTGTGGAGCATGACTGCCAGCCGTACCGCAAGAGAACGTGTCAGGGCCGAGCTCACCAGGGAGATCACCGACATCGCGCGGCGCCAGCTCGCCACGGAGGGAGCGGGCGGCCTGTCGCTGCGGGCCGTCGCACGGGAGATGGGCATGGTCTCCTCGGCCATCTACCGCTACTTCCCGAGCCGCGACGACCTGCTCACCGCGCTGATCGTCGACGGTTACAACGCCCTGGGCGAGGCCGTGGAACAGGCCGGGTCCGCCTGCCCCCGCGACGACTTCCCCGGACGGTGGCTGGCCGCCTGCCACGCGGTGCGCGAGTGGGCCGTCGCACACCCGCACGAATACGCCCTGATCTACGGCTCCCCCGTACCCGGCTACCAGGCGCCCCAGGACACCATCGCGGCCAGGGTGCGCGACGTCGCCGTGTACGGCCGGATCATCTCCGACGCCTGGGAGGCCGGCGCGATCACCCCGCCCGCGGACCACGCCCCCGAGGAGCTCGAACGCGACGCCGGCTCGTTCCGCGAGCTCATGCCGGGCGTGCCCGACGCGGTGATCTGGCGAGCCGTCTCGGCGTGGACCGCGCTGTACGGGTGGGTCGGCTTCGAGGTGTTCGGCCAGTTCAACAACGTGATCGAGAACCACAGGACGGCGTTCGAGCACGCGATGCGACTCGCGGCGGACACGATCGGGATTGCTCAGTAAGACTTACTAAGTTTTACTGACTACATGGCACGGAAGACATCCGAGCTCGGCCGCTTCACCGACGTGGCGCTGCTGGTGCTCATCAGCCTGGCCGAAGGGCAGAAACACGGCTACCGGATGATCCACGACATCGAGAAGTTCTCGGGCACCGCGCTGGAGCCCGGCACGCTCTACGGCGCGCTGATGCGGCTGGAGGAGCGCGCGTGGATCGAAGCGGTCGAGACGGCCGAGCGGCGCAAGCCGTACCGGATCACGGAAAGGGGGCGCGAGGCGCTGCGGGAGCAGCTCGCCACGCTGCGGCGCATCGAGCAGGCGGGCGCACGGCGCACCGCGACCGTCTGGGGGACGACATGATCCTGCGCGTCATCGCCAGGTCGATGGTGAGCCTCTATCCGCACGCGTGGCGGCAGCGCTACGGCGACGAGGTCGCCGACCTGGTCGCCTCCCGGCCGGTGCGCGTGCGCACGGTGCTCGACCTGATCGGGGGCGCGGCCGACGCGTGGCTCCACCACCGGCGCATCCCGGGACGGCGGCCGTTCCGCGTTCCCGCCACCGCCGTCCTGTACGTCCTGGGCGCCGCTCTGTGGTTCCTGTGGAATCCGAGTACCCGCGACCGGCAGAGCCTGCACCGCGCCTGGGCCGAGGCCACCGACATGGGGACGCTCGCCCAGACGCTGCAGGGCATGGCGACGTCGTTGTTCGCCACGGCGGGCGTCATGGGAGCACTGGCGATGACGCCGGTCGTGCTCGCCGCCCGCGGCGCCATGGACGACCCCGTGCATGGGCTCGTGACGCGTGAGAGGGCTCGGCGCGTGGTCACGACGGCGCTCTCCGTCGCCGTCCCCATCGTGCTGCTGGGCTACCTCTCCTACGCGACGGCCTCGGCCGGGCCTCTTGGCGACGCGATGACGGGCGGCTTCTTCGTCCCGGGCGTCCTGGCGTTGTCGTTGCCCGTGTTCACGGTGGCGGCGGAGGTTCCCTCGCTGACGTCCGAGGCCGGGACCGGCGCCAAGGTGCTCGCGGTGGCGGCCATCGTCACCGCGCTGGCCTGGTTGCCCGTCGCGGCTCTGACGCTGCTCGGTCTGGCGCAGGCGCCGTGGACGTTCGCGGCGGCGGTCACCGTGAGCGCGCTGGTCAGCGTCTGCATGGCCGGGCTGGCCGCGCGGCACGCGCTCAGGCGGAGCCGGACCGTGACAAGCCCGCTCACCGCCGTTTGAGCAGCGGCACCAGCACCTCGTCCACGATCTCGACCACGAGGCTGTCCGGGATGGGCGTGCCCTGGAAGAGGAAATGGTGCCGTAGCAGCGCCTGCCCGGTGTCGAGCCGTCGAGGGGTGACGTCGCGGGGATCGACCTCGCCCCGCTCGACGGCCCGGCGGACGACCTCCTCCATCATCTTCCTCCCGACGCCCTGCGTGCTCCTGCGCATGGCGCTCAGCGGCGACTCGCTGCGCAGCGCCTCACCGAGCAGGCCGCGCATCGCCTCGCCGGCCGGGCCCGACAACGCCTGCGCCGTACGGCTCAGCATCGCCACCAGGTCGTCGCGGAGGTTGCCGGTGTCGGGCGAGGACTCCGGGGTGGGCAGCGAGCTGTAGACCGCCTCCATCACCAGCTCGATGCGGGAGGGCCAGCGCCGGTAGAGCGAGGCCTTGCTGGCCCTCGCCCGCTCGGCGACCCGTTCCATGGTCAGCCCGGTGTAGCCGACCTCGGCCAGCTCGTCGAGCGTCGCCTGGTAGATGGCCGCGTGGAGCGCCTCTCCCCGGCGCCGCGGCAGCTTGCGGTGGTCGGTGACCATGACACGCATCTTAGGTAACGCGGGCGACCGTGCCCGCGCCGCCGTCGACGGTGACGATGTCGCCGTCCTGGAGCACCGACGTGCCCGTGCCCGTGCCCATGACGGCCGGGATGCCGTACTCCCTGGCCACGATCGCCGCGTGCGAGCCCGCGCCGCCCGTGTCGACGACCACGGCCGCCGCCTGCTGGAAGAGCGGCGTCCACGAGGGGTTCGTGTACGGGCAGACGAGCACGTCGCCGCCCTTCAGCTTGCCGAAGTCGGCCGGCTCCCTGATCAGCTTCACCGGCCCGGTCGCGACGCCGCCGCTCGCGGGCGACCCGGTGAGCAGCGCGTCGCCCGTCGCGCGGGACGGGAAGACCGCGGCCGGGTCGATCAGCCGCACACCGGACAGCTCCTCCCGCTTGGCCGCCCGCGCCCTGACCTTCTCGCGCAGCCGCTCCCTGTCGTCCACGGACAGCGCGGTGACGTCCCCGATCGCTTCGAGCTCCTCCAGCCGCAGGTGGAAGACGTCCTCGGGCCGGTCGAGCACCCACACGTCGGCCAGGCGGCGGCCGATCTCCACCAGCGACCTGCGCAGGACGGGCTGCGGCAGCGTGAAGGAGAAGTGGCTGTCCTCGCGGAAGGCGACGCCCGCGCGGGCCGCCGCCACCCAGCGCCGCACCCGGGCGCGGCGGCGCTCGGAACGCAGGCGCGGGTGACGGAGCAGGCGGTCGAGCGCGTCCTCGCCCTCCTTCTTCCCGGGTGGGGCGCCGGCCAGCGCCCTGACCAGGCCGAGCACGGCCTCAGGAGCGTCCGCCCAGGTCGGCGGGGTGACGAGGATGGGGCTCGACGTCTCCCGGTGACCGTACTCGGCGAGGAACTTCCGCAACTCGCCCTCGAACTCGGCCGGCAACGGGTCCGCGTCGAGCGCTCCGGTGCGCCTGGCCACCCGCGCGAGCCGCTCCAGCGCCTCGTTGGCGTCGGTGGTACGGGTACGCGCCCCGTACAGCAGGTCGCCGAACAGCTCGCGGCGGCCCAGCAGCCGGACCGCCATCAGCAGCCGCAGCAGCGCGAGCCCCGAGCCCGGCAGGTAGTCCATGCGCAGGCCGGCCACCGGCTGCACGACGTCGAGCACCTCCCTCGGCACGCGGACCAGCCGCTCCCACGGCATCGACCCGAGATCGCGCGAGGCCAGCTCCCTGGCCCGGTGGAGATAGTCGAGGTAGCGCGGGTCCTCGGTCCAGCGGGCGGGGTCGTACCGTCTGGCCCTGGCGAGGAGCCGGAACGGGGTGAGCAACATCCTCGGCGTCGGATGCGGTTTCGGCGGCACGAGCTGGTAGACGACCCCGTCCTCCTCGCGCAGGAAGTTCTCGAACGCGCCCCGGATCCCGAACGAGGACGTGATCTTGCGCATGAGCGCGGCCGGGCCGTACGGCAGCCAGGTCGTCACGTCGATCGGGTACGGCCGCTCAGGGAGGTATTCGAGCAGAACGGTCACCAGCCGGCGCTGGATCGGGTTGAGCTTCCCGACCGGTGGCGGCGGCAGCGCGGTCATCGGCCGCGCCTGCAGCAGGTGCACCCGGCCGCCCGCGTAGGCCCACTCGATGTCCTGGGGGCGCCCGAAGTGCGCGGCGACGTCCCGGCCGAGCCGGGCCAGTTCCTCCACCACCGCATCGGGCAGCCGCTCGGCGGCGTCCGCCGCGCCGGTCTCGCGGCTGACGCCGCCGCCGGAGGTACCCCGGATGACCACCTCGCGGCGGCCCGGAGTGAAGTCGACGTTCCCAGAGGCGCCGACCACATAGTGGTCGGGCGTGACGAGCCCGGAGACGACGGCCTCCCCGAGGCCGCTGCTGGCGTCGATGACGAGTTGCGCGCGGTCGCCGGTGACGGGGTTCGCGGTGAACATGACCCCGGCCGTCTCGGCCTCCACCATGCTCTGCACCACCACCGCGATCCGCACCCCTGAACCGTCGATGGCCAACCTCGCACGGTAGGCCTTCGCGCGATCGGTCCACAACGAACCCCAGCAGCGGCGCACGGCGTCGAACAGCGCCTCCTCGCCGACCACGTTGAGGTAGGTGTCCTGCTGACCGGCGAACGCGGCCCCCGGCAGGTCCTCGGCGGTGGCACTGGAGCGCACGGCGACGGGCCCGCCGCCGAGACCGGCGTAGGCGTCGGCGATCGCCTCCGCCAGGTCGGCGGCCAGTTCGGCTCGCTCGAAGTACTCGCGCGTGTCATGGCCCTGCGCGACCAGCCCGTACGCGTGGGTGGTGACGACGAAACCACCCGGCACCGGCAGGCCCTTCCTGACCAGCTCCCCCAGGTTCGCGCCCTTGCCGCCGGCCACGGCCAGATCGTCATGGCCGAAGGCGTCCAGGGGTGCGACGAGGCTTCGGGGCGCTTCCCGGCTTTCACGGTCTCTCTCGGCTTTCACGTCATCTCCTCGTCATCCACTCCGGACCGGCGACCACGACATGTGCTTCCGGCGTACGGCCGCGGCGCGGTCACCACCGCTCCTCGCCTTCCATCACCCGTTCTCCTCGCATTCACGAATCTCTCGCCATGGGCGCCCCGGTCCTCAGCGCTCACTGCCGGTTCCCGGCGTCCACCGCTTCGTCCTCGGTGTGGGCGGTGGTGCGCAGTGGCCGCGCCGGCAGCGCGAGCGCGAGCACGAACGCCACCACCAGCAGCGGCGCCATGGCCGCGAACACCGGCGGCACGGCGGCGGTGAAGGCTTCGCGCACACCGGCGGGCAGGGCCGCCGGATCGGTGGCGGCGATGCCGGACCTCATGGTGATCAGGGCCCCTACCAGCGCGACCCCGGCCGAGGCGCCGATCTGGCGCAGGAACGTCACCGACGAGGTGGCGGTGCCGAGGTCGGCGTACTCCACGGCGTTCTGCGCGGCCAGCACCATGGTCTGCATGACGAGCCCGACGCCCAGCCCGGTCAGCAGCATGGCCAGGGCGAGCCCGAGCGCCGAGCCGCCGGCCAGACCGATCAGCCCGAGTCCGGCCGCCGCCACGGCCGTGCCGGCGACAGGGTAGGCCTTGTACTTCCCGGTCCGCGTGATCAGCCGGCCGGACACGATGGTCGTGACCAGCACGCCGCCCATCAGTGCGGTCACCAGCAGCCCCGCCTGCGTGGCGCTGGTGCCCGTGGCGATCTGCAGGTAGGCCGGCATGTACGTGATCGTCCCGAACAGCGCGAACCCGAGGAGCAGGCTGATCGCCACGGGGATCGCGAAGGCCCGGTCACGGAAGAGCCGCAACGGCAGGATCGGGTCCTTGGCGTACCGGGTGCTGACCAGCCAGGCCACCAGCCCGGCAGCGGCCACGACCAGGTATACGGGGTCGCGTGTCTGCCCCACCATGACCACGCCGACCACGGCGACGGCCAGGGTGAGCGCGCCCGCAACGTCGAGCGGCGCCCGCGTACGGGGCTTCGGCAGCCGCAACGTGACGCTCAGCACGATCAGGGCGATCAGGCCGAGCGGTGGGTAGATGGCGAAGATCCACCGCCAGCTCAGCCGGTCGATGAACAGCCCGCCGATCAGCGGTCCACCCACGGCGGCCACGACGTAGGCGGCTCCGATGAAGCCGAGATAGCGGCCCCTTTCGCGCGGGCTGACGATCTCGCCGACGATGGCCTGGGCGCCGATCACGAGCCCGCCACCGCCCAGCCCCTGCAGGGCGCGGAAGGCGATGAACTGCGGCATCGAGGTGGCCAGCGCGCACAGCACGGCTCCGGCCACGAACACCACGATGGCCACCTGCATGGCGGGCTTGCGGCCGTACCTGTCGCCGAGCTTGCCGTAGACAGGCATGACCACGGTGGCGGCGACGAGGTAGGCGGTGACGACGACCGGCATCTGGTCGAGCCCGCCCAGGCTGCCCGCCACGGCCGGGAGCGCGGGCGCCATGATCGTCTGGTCGAGCGCGCCCAGCAGCATTGTCAGAATGAGGCCCGACAACACGAAGCCCATGACATCGCCCCCTAGAGAACGTATCGTTCTCTAACCACCATAGACCTCACCCATTGAGAACGAAACGTTTTCTAAACAGCCGGCTCCGGGCCATCACTCTGTGCAGGCCGCCGGGCTTCCCTGGACGCACGCCAGGACCGGGCCCGCGGCACGGCCCACCGCAGGCCACCGCATGTCCGGAACGCATCACGCCACCCTTGCGAGAGGACGACCGCCGCCGCCGGCGACCTCGCGGACGACCTCACGGCCACGTGCCTAAGTGGCGGCCAGGACGGCGTCGCCGTTCTCCTCGGCCCACCGCGTGAGCATGGCGATCGGCTCGGTCAGGGTCGTGCCGAGTTCGGTGAGGTCGTACTCGACCCGTGGCGGCACCTCGGCATGGGCCTCCCTGCTGACCAGCCCGTACCGCTGGAGCCGCCGAAGCGTCTGGGTGAGCATCTTCTTGGAGATCCCGCCGATCAGATCGACCCGTTCGCCGTGCCGGCGTGGTCCGCGGCTGAGCGCGTACAACACCACGACCGACCACTTGTCCGCGATCACCTCGACCGCCAGCCGGGCGGGGCAGTCAGCGAGAAAAACGTCGCCATAGCCGGGAAAGTCACCCATGGTTCCCAGGGTACCCAGCGGTTCCCCTCGGCTTCCTACATTGGGATCATGACTGAGCAGAAGCTGCCGGCGTGCGCGCACAGATTGTTCGAAACCGACCGCTACGCCACTTTCGTCACCGTCAACCCCGACGGCTCGCCCCAGGTCAGCCTCATGTGGGTGTCACAGGATGGGGACGACCTGGTGTTCGGCGTCGAAGCCCACCGGGTCAAGGTCCGCAACCTGTGGTCGAATCCGCGGGTCACGGTGCTCGTCGAGGACGACAGGAACTCTCCGGAGGGGCTGCGACAGCACCTCGTCGTACGCGGCACCGTGACCTTCGAAGGCCCCGGCATTCCTGACAGGTTCGCCACCTTCATGGACCGGCAGGCACAGCGCTACCTCGGCACCGGCTATCCCTTCGCCAACCGAACCTCGCCGACCGCACTGATCGGCCGCATCAAGGTGGAGCGGGTGTCGGGCATCGGCCCCTGGGCCGCCTGACGGGCGGCCGGGCCGCGAGCTCTCGGGGCCGTGCCGGCGCGATGCGGCGGATCGGCCGGCCGGCGTCCTCACCGTCGCGTCATGACGCCCAGGCTCGTGCCGTGCGTACGATCTCCTCCAGGTGCCCGCTGTGCGCGCCGTGCCAGTAGACCTGGCCGCACTCCCCGCACCGGCCGTACGCGTCGTAGCTGCGCCGCGTGCCGGCCGCCAGCAGCGGCTCGACCTCGACCTTGTCGACCTGCTCCAGCTCGCCGTTGCACGCCGTGCAGCGGGTCCACGGGCGCAGCGGCGGCGCGAAGCGCTCCAGCAGGTCACGGAGCTGGTCGGCGGGGCGCGAGCCGCGGACGTACGCGCCCAGCCACAACGCGCGGCGGCGCAGCAGGCCGCGGTCCTGCGTCAGCAGCACCCGGCGTTCCTCGTTCGCCTGCACCACCAGCTCCGGGTCGTCCATGTCGTTGTGGTAGGCGGTGTCGACGCCGAGCAGCCGCAACCGCCGCGCCAGCGTCCCCAGGTGCACGTCCAGCAGGAACCGTGGCTCCTCGGGCAACTGCTGCGGGCGCGGCACCGGGTGCACCTCCACCACGTCGCCCGGCGCGGGCTGGTAGGACGGCGGCACGCCACGATCGCCGGCCAGGATCAGCGGGCCCACCTCCGTCAGCGGGATGCCGATGGACTCGACGTGGTGCCCCAGCGTGGAGGTGCCGTCGGGAGCCACCTCCTGCCACTCGCGTCGCCGGCTCACTGGCAGGAACATCCTCAGCTCAGAGGCGATGCGCAAGCGTGCAGTCACATCCCCATTGTGGAGGACCGGACCGCGGGAGTTCATGCTGATATCTCCCGGCGCGGGCTCACCGGAGTGGCGGATTCGCGTTCTTCGCCCGCTCCAGCGCCAGGTCGGCCCACCACTCACCGAGCTCCGGGGACACGACGCCGCGCTCGGGATCCTTCTCCCCGTCGGTGTCGCGCCTGCACCGGCCGCCCGACGTGCCCGGCCGCGCGATCCACAGGTACGCGTCGACCAGTTCCTCGCCCGTTGCCGTGGTGGGCCGCGGGCCGACGCCCCTGCCCGGAGGGTTGCACCACACCTGCGGGTCGTCGTACTTCTTCGCCGGCTCCCACGAACCCTGGCCGTTCCTGGCCGTGTCGACCACGAAGTGCGGCATCCTCGACCGGTCGACCGGCACGTCCTTCGGGCACGCGTCGCGGCCTGTGCTCAGCTGGACGCTGACGCAGGCCGACAGCGCCTTGCCGTACTCGACGCTCTCGTCCGTACGCTCGAATCCGGCGGTGTTGACGAAGAACCCGTCCGCCTCCTCAATCCCCGCCGCGATCAGCCGCCGCGCCATGACGTCGGTCCCCGGCCAGAAGTCCTGGCTGCCGTCGAGGTAGACCGCCGTGCGGGGGTTGGACTTGAGGCTGCGTACGGCCTGCCGGAGGTCCCGGTAACGCTGGTCGGGGGAGCCGTCCTTGTCGCACTTCTCCGTCCCCGGCAGCTTGACCAGGCTCGACGGCTCCAGGATGACCACCGCCCCGGCCTGGCCGATCTGGTGGGCGACGCCCTTGATCCACTCCTGGTACGCGGCCGGCTCCGCCGGCTCGACCGGCAGGCAGTCGCCGCCCGGCAGGCGGTTGACCAGGAACACCGGGACGCCTCCCCGCCCGCCCGCCGCCCTGATCGTTTCGTCGATCTTCGACCTGACCTCGGGCCGGCCGAGGCGGATGGCATGGGGGACCGCGGCCAGCCTGCTCATCAGCTCCGCGTCCGCGGGGCGCTCCTTCGTCCACAGAGCCGCCTGCCTGCTCGCGCCCGGCTCGGGAGGAGAGTAGAACGAGACCTCGGACCGGGCCCTGAGCGGGTTCTCCCGGGCCTGTCGCGTCGCGCCGGCGTCGTTGCGTGCGGGGGTGGAGCCGGTGCCCGCGCTGCCCTGATCACGCCACATGAGCGCCGCCGACACCCCGGCCACCGCCACGATCACAGCCGACGCGGCCGCCACCACCTTGCGCTGCCTGCCCGCCGCCGGCCTGTGCCGGGGCTCACCGCCTTCTCCGCCCGCGGGAACGTCCGGCGGTTCGTGGTCTCCCGGATGGTGCGGCCCTCCGGCGCCGTCACCGGCGCGTCCGCCGGGGCCGGTCGTCCCCGTGGTGGCACCCGGGCCGGTCGTCCCTGTGGTGGCACCCGGGCCGGTCGTCCCTGTGGTGGCACCCGGGCCGGTTCCCGAAGTGGCACCCGAGCCTGTCGTTCCCGCGGTGACGCCCTGAGCGGTCGGCCGCCCGCCTCCTGCGCCTCCCGGCAGCGCCGTACCGCCCGCGGAGGCGCCGCTGCCCGGCATGTCCGAGGCGCTGAGGCGGTCCATCAGGTCCTGGGCCGTGGGACGCAGCGCCGGATTCTTCGTCAGCGACGCCACCACCAGCTCCCGCAGCGGCCCCGTGAGCCCGCGCAGGTCGGGGGTCTCGTTGACGATGCGCAGCAGGACCGTCGGCACCGAACCCGACCCGAACGGCGGCACGCCCCCGGCGGCGAAGGCGACCGTACAGCCCCACGAGAAGATGTCCGACGCCGGCCCGATAGTGGCGCCCGACACCTGCTCGGGCGACATGTACGACGGCGTCCCCACGATCGCGCTGCTCACCTCCGCGTCCGCGAGCTGCGCGATGCCGAAGTCGATGACCTTCAGCCCCACCTGCGACAGCAGCACGTTCGACGGCTTGAGGTCGCGATGCACCACCCCGGCCCCGTGGATGGCGCGCAGGGCCATGGCCATCGAGGCGGCCAGCCCGTCGAGAGCCGAGCCCCTGAGCGGCCCCGAGGACCGCACGACGTCACCGAGGCTCGGCCCCTCGACGTGTTCGGTGACCAGGTAGGCCACGTCGCCCTCGACGTCGGCGTCGAGGACGGGAGCGGTGCAGAAACGGGCGACCCGCTTGGCGGCCGACACCTCGCGGGCGAAACGGCGCCGGAAGCCGGGGTCCGCGTCCATCCTGGCGTGGATCAGCTTGACGGCCACCCGCGTGCCGTCAGGTGCGCGGCCCAGGTAGACGACGCCCATGCCGCCCTCACCCAGCCGACCCAGGAGGGTGTACGGGCCCACCTGCCTGGGGTCTCCGTCTCTCAGCGCCTCCATGGTCACAGACGGTCAGGTTAGCCCTCGTACGCCCCAGGTTCCACGCGCGCCTGGACCTCCATACGCCACTGGTTCCATTCGTCGAACAGCTCGAACCCCATGGCCTCGTTGATGGCGAGCATGTGTCTGTTGCCGGTGGCGTTCCAGGTGAGGATGCGTTCGACGTGCGGCTCGCGCTCGCGCAACCACAGCAGGTTGCCCACCTTGAGCAGCAGGCCCAGGCGGTGGCCGCGGTGCGCGCCGAGCACCGTCGTGTCGGCCTGGCCCGCCCAACCGTCGGAGCGGTCGCCGTTGACGTAGATGCGCGTGTAACCCGCGGGGGCGCCGTCGCTGTCGCGGCGGGCGATCGAGGTGTAGCAGGTCTGGCCACCGGGGACGATGCCCTCCTCCCGGTGGCGTACGCGCTCCGGGCTGAAGATTCCGTCCTCGACGCCGCTGTCGCGCGGGGCGTCGTTCATGCCGTCCATCAGGGTGGCGAGATCGGGCACCAGCTCGGCACCCGCCGGTCCCTCGAACCGTTCGACGTGGTAGCCGTCGACCTCGGGGATCATGCGTTCGAGCGCCGCCCAGTCCGCCCTGCGCAGGTCGAGCACGCGGCGGGCCTCGGCGAGCGCCACCTCCATGCCGCGGGCCCGCGCGAAACGGGCGCCGGCGCCGGTGACGGGCGTCTCCGCGAGCAGCAGCCGCCTGCCGTGGTGACGCAGGCGGCCGAGCACGTGCGCGAACAACTCCGTCCCGAGCCCGCGCCGCTGGCGTTCAGGGTGGACGGCGAGCGCGGAGATCACCCCGAGGTGAGCGTTGTCGACCAGCGGGAGCGACAGGCCGTAGCCGGCCACGACCTTACCGTCCTCGACGGCCACCCAGGCCTCGGCCCGCCTGCCCAGGTCGGGGGTGCACAAATCCCGGTGGAAGCGGGCGAGCCGCGGCAGAGGGCCGCGGTGGTCGGCCGCGGCGGCGGCCACGTAGGCGTCGTACAGGCCCGCGACCAGGTCGTCCGGCTGGTCGTCGAGATCGATCGGCTGGATCCGCATGAGGTCAGCCAAGCGCACCCGCCGCAGCCGGGCGACAGGTTTTCCGCCGCCTACTGGCGGTAGTTCTCCACCTCGCGGACCGGCCTGGCCGCGGCGTCGTCGGGGTCCTCACCCGCGTTACGCCTGGCCCGGCGCTGCCTGAGCAGGTCCCAGCACTGGTTGAGGGCCGTCTCCAGCTCCTTGACGCGCGCGTGCTCCTCGTCGGTGGTCACCTCGCCCGCGGCCAGCTTGTCGCGGAGCGTGTGCTCCTCGCTGACCAGAGCGCTGATCCTGGTGAGAATCTCGTCGTCCCGCATGCCCAAGACTCTAATCACCTCGTGATAGAAGACGCCCTATGCCTGGTATTGCGCTGGTAAGAAAGCCCGGTCCCCGAATCGCCGAAGGAATCGTCACCCACATCGAACGCGAACCCGTGGACCACCGGCGGGCCCTCGCCCAGCATGACGCGTACGTCGAGGCCCTGGCGGACGCCGGGTGGCGGCCCGTCCACGTGCCGCCCGCCGACGATCTGCCCGACGCGCCCTTCGTGGAGGACGCCGTGGTGGTGTCGGGGCGGCTGGCGGTGCTGACCAGGCCGGGTGCGCCGGAGCGGCGGCCGGAGGTGGACTCCGTGGCGGCGGCCGTACACGACCTCGGGCTGACGGTGGTCAGGATCGCCGAGCCGGGCACGCTCGAAGGCGGCGACGTGCTGCAGACCGGCGACACCCTGTACGCCGGCAGGTCCGTGCGCTCCAACGACCAGGGCATCGCCCAGTTGGCCGCCCTCCTTCCCGAACGCGAGGTCGTGCCCGTGACCATGCGGGGCGTGCTGCACCTGAAGTCCGGGGTGACCGCGCTGCCCGACGGGACCCTCATCGGCGATCCCCGCCACGTGGACCTGCCCGGGCTGCTCGTGCCGGAGGAGGAGCCGGGCGCGCACGTGGTGCCGCTCGGGGACGACCGCGTCCTGCTGGCCGCGTCGGCGCCGCGTACCGCCGCCATGCTCGAACAGCGCGGACTCGCCGTGACGACCGTCGACATCTCCGAGTACGAGAAACTCGAAGGCTGCGTGACCTGCCTCAGCGTCCTCATCCCCGACTGAGCATCGGCCCTGGCCGAGCTGTGGGCCCGCCCTCGGACCGACCCGAGATCCGAATTCTGAACCCCGGCGGATTCCTGGGCCCGCCTCCGGATCGACCCGAACTCCGAACCCCGGCCACCCCTGGGCCCTACCCGGCTCGGCCTCGACCCGCTTCTCAGGATCTGGGACCCGGGACGGCGCATGGCGAGACGTCTGGTAGCGTTCCTGTCATGCTGCGCGGCCTCCTGCTTAGCTGCCGCGGCGGGGGCCTCTAAGGCCGGCTCCCTCGCCGCGGAGCCTGTCGTGCGCGTCGGCCGCTCTCTTCCGTCCGACTCAGGAGCAGCAGTCATGACCGCTCAGCAGCCCAGCACCATGCCGATCCATCGTTACCAACCGTTCGAGCCCGTTCGCCTGCGCGACCGCACCTGGCCCGACCAGGTCATCACCAAAGCGCCCCGCTGGTGCGCGGTGGACCTTCGCGACGGCAACCAGGCCCTGATCGACCCGATGGACCCGCACCGCAAGCTCCAGATGTTCGAGCTGCTGGTACGCATGGGCTACAAGGAGATCGAGGTGGGCTTTCCGGCCGCCTCGCAGACCGACTTCGACTTCATCCGGCAGATCATCGAAGAGGGCCACGTCCCTGACGACGTGGTCATCCAGGTGCTGACCCAGGCCAGGCCCGAGCTGATCGAGCGCACCTTCGAGTCGATCGAGGGCGCCAAGCAGGCCATCGTCCACCTGTACAACTCGACCTCCACCCTTCAGCGGCGCGTGGTCTTCGGCCAGGACAAAGACGGCATCACCGCCATCGCGGTCGAGGGCGCCAAACTGGTGAAGAAGCTCGCCGACGCCACCGACGTCGACGTGCGCTTCCAGTACTCCCCGGAGTCGTTCACCGGCACCGAGCTCGAATACGCCGTCGAGGTGTGCGACGCCGTCACCGAAGTGTGGCAGCCCACCCCCGACCGCAAGGCCATCATGAACCTGCCGGCCACCGTCGAGATGGCCACGCCCAACGTCTACGCCGACCAGATCGAGTGGATGCACCGCAACCTCAAGCGCCGCGACTCGATCATCCTGTCGCTCCACCCGCACAACGACCGCGGCAGCGCCGTGGCCGCCGCCGAACTGGGCTACATGGCGGGCGCCGACCGCATCGAAGGCTGCCTGTTCGGCAACGGCGAACGCACCGGCAACGTCTGCCTGGTCACCCTGGGCATGAACCTGTTCTCCCAGGGCGTCGACCCCGAGATCGACTTCAGCGACATCGACGAGGTCCGCCGCGTCACCGAATACTGCAACCAGCTGCCCGTCCACCCCCGCCACCCGTGGGGCGGCGAACTCGTCTACACCGCCTTCTCCGGCTCCCACCAGGACGCCATCAAGAAGGGCTTCGAACACCTCGAGAAGGACGCCGTGGCCGCGGGCGTGCCGGTCGACGACCACACGTGGGCCGTCCCCTACCTGCCGATCGACCCGAAGGACATCGGCCGCACCTACGAGGCCGTCATCCGGGTCAACAGCCAGTCGGGCAAGGGCGGGGTCGCCTACATCATGAAGGCCGACCACCAGCTCGACCTGCCGCGCCGGCTGCAGATCGAGTTCTCCAAGGTCGTACAGGCCCGCACCGACACCGAGGGCGGCGAGATCAGCCCGGCCGCCATGTACGACGTCTTCCGCGACGAATACCTGCCCAACCCCGCCAACCGGTGGGGCCGGCTCAGCCTCCTCGCCCACCGCCACGAGTCCACCGAAGAACACGACCGCATCAGCGCCGACATCCGCCTCGACGGCGAGATCCGCGAGGTGACCGGCACGGGCAACGGCCCCATCTCCGCCTTCATCGACGCTCTGGCCCAGGTCGGCATGGGGGCGCGCGTGCTCGACTACGTGGAGCACGCGATGAGCGCGGGCACCGACGCCAAGGCCGCCTCATACCTGGAGTGCGACGTGGACGGGCAGGTGCTGTGGGGCGTGGGCATCGACGCCAACGCGACGACGGCCTCCCTCAAGGCCATCATCTCCGCCGTCAACCGCGCCTTCCGCTGACCCTTCCGCCGACCTCGAATCCTCACCGCCGGGGCCTCGTACGGACCTGCGAGGCCCCTGGCACATAGTCGGCCGGGCGCCCACAAGGCCGCCCACCGCTCCCCCACTCGACCGCACTCCCGGCCCTTGGGGTCCGCGTCGAGTGGGCTCCGTGCTTTTCTAGGTGCCGGGCGTGCAGTCGTACAGCTCGCCGTAGCGTTTCTGGGCGATGCGCATGAGCTCGATCAGATCCTTGATCCCATCCCTACCATCGGCAACGCGGGCCAGGTAGATGTCAATCATCCGATCCTTCCCGCTACAGGCGAACCTCGCGCTCACTTGATAGGGCTGGTCGGCGAACACTGAATCTGGCATGTACGCGGCCATGCCCTCACCGAGACCCCTTGGCAGTGCTACGCCACCGTGCCTGCTGTAGAGCTGACGCCTGTCGTCCACTACGAACTGCAGATGTTCCTGGCTTGTCCCACCACCAACTTGGAGCCAACCGACCTCGAGCGGGCGCGGGTTCACGTCAAGAGCCCAGCAATCGCCGCTCTTCTCGTCTCCACGCGTTTTCTCCGTCAGGACTTTGGTAACGCCACTTACCAATCGGAACGCACTCTCCGGTACCAATCTGCAGACATAGGGCGACGAATCCACGATGGGGCGAGGAGGAGGTGCCGGGGAGCCCATGATATCGCTCGTCGTAGTGCAAGATGCGGCGAGCAACATAAAGGCGATTAGTGCGGCAGGTGGAACAGATGTACTCACTTGTCACCGCCGGAGGAGAGAATGTCTAGATCGAGATAGTCCTCCACGTCGCCGGTCTGCCGGAAGGAGTTATGGAAACGATCAAGAAGATCGCTTCCGCCACCCTTCTTGCGAGCCCACTCTAGAAAGTCGCTGTATTCTTTCGGATTCATCTGGCCGAAAGGTTTGATTGCGGGAGGATTTCCTATGGCGAACATTCGGCCATCCATTCGAGTGTCGTCAAGAACACCCTTGGTCAGCATCGAAGAAGCGAGCATCTGCTCGGCCAGCCTCTCCACACCCAGGCGGTTGTCCGCAAGTGTTCGGTGCGTTTCGTCCAAGCCGGGCCTGCGTTCGGACATGTGCTGCGCCACCTGCCTGGCAATCTCGTCATACGATACTCCGGCGAGCTTGTCGTATCCCTTGCCGATCAACTCCCCGAAGGCGCCGGCTGCGATTTCGCCCGCTTGCCGAGCTCCCGGCGCTGGAAGCAGTCCCAGCGCGTTGCCCACCATGGTTCTAAGAGCCTCGTCCGCCTTCTTGTCGTCCAGCCCTTGAGCGACCAGTACCTGGCGCCGGGTCTCCACGATGTGCTTGAAGGGACTAGCCTCGGCCACGGTCCGGTCCGTGAGGAATTGCATGATGTCGGCCTTGTCGACCCGTCCGTCTCCGTCGAAGTCATACTCCTTGACGTCCGCCTTGGTGAAACCGAGTCGTTCGGCGTTGGAAGCGTTGAGGCCCACGGGAGGGACGGTGTCGAGTGCCGCTCGCATGTGTTCGGTCTGTGCGCGTATCAGTGCCTCGAACCCGGCGTCGTTCGAAGTGGCGAGCAGCAACGCGTACGACATATCTTGCGGCGTGACCTGGCCGAAGGTCGCGTGGTTGAGGTAGAGCCGGGAGAGCTGGTCGATGTTGGCTGCAATCGCGCGGGCCAGGGGGTAGCTCAGGGCCGTATAACGATCAAGAAGGTCCCGGTTCCTGATTTCCAGGTTGCCGCTGTCGGCCTTGCCGAAGGCGCCTCTTACCTCGGTGGAAAGGATTTTCGTCAGGTCGGCTGCCAGCTTCTGGGATGTGGCGTCCTGGCCGGTGGTGGCGGTCACGAGCAGGTCGTTGAACGGTGCGTGGTCCTTCGTGTGGAGGGCGGCTTCCCAGCGGGTCGTCAGCAGGTAGTCCAGGACGGATTTCTTCCATCCGGGCGGAGTGTGGTTCAGCAAGGCATGGGAGGCTTCCCGGCTGGACTTCGCCGCGTGGAACAGGTCGTCGATCACGGACGATTGGGCCTTGGCGCCCGGAGCGCCCGCATGGGTCGCGGGTCTCAGCAGGGTGCCGAGGCCGAGCGCGCCGGCCAAGTCGATGATGGGGAGTTGGGTGCCCGCGAAGACACGGCTCAGTGGCTCCTTGCTCACCGCCCATTCGTCCTTGCGCTGCTCGTACTCGTAGACGATCACGTCGCGTCCGACGGTTTCCATGAACTCCTTCGAGTACGGTGGCTTCCCCTCGTGGGCTCGCCAGATGAGCGCCTGGGCCTGGTAGCCGGAGTACGTCGTGCCACCCGTCTTGTGCTGGGCCCGGCCCTGCTGCACCAGTTGCTGGAGGAAACCGGCGCCCGCGTACGCCGGATTCTTCGGATTCGTTCCTCTAGCCAGAGCGGCGCTCAGCAAGCGCAGCGCCTTGCTGCCACCGCTAGCGAGCTGAGCGACGCGTTCGGCGTCGCCGTGGGCTCTGGCGTCGCGCAGTTGGGCGGCGAGCGAGCCGGGGAGCCGCGTCAGGCCCTGGGCACCCAGAGTGCCGAGGAAAGCCTTGACGAACTCAGCATCCCCTCCGCTCGACGCGTATTTCTCCAGCTCGGCCAGCGCTTTGGCGTCACCGTCCGCGGCCTTCAGCGCCGCACGGCCGGCGAGCGTGCCGTCCAGCAGCCCTTTGGCCGCCTCCAGACCGTCGGGCATCTCGAGGAAGCTGCCGGCGGGCGTGCTCCGGCCGAAAGTGATCCTCTGCCGTTGGAGCTCGTGGACGAGTTTCTGCCGCCGCCGTAGATCTTCGGCCTGTGTGGTGACTCGTCCGGCCAACTGCCGCAGCCGCGCTGCCGGTGACGTGTCGAGCCCCGCGCTCCGAAGTTCACCGTGCAGAGCCTGAGCCAGTTCTTCCAGCCGCCTGGCTGCCTCGGTGTGTTTGCTCGTCATCGTGTCGAAATCGGGCTGCTTGACTCCGGTGAACCTGGTCATGGCTTGTCCGGGATGGACGCCAGCTTCTGGTTCGCGCTGTGGACGGCCTGCCTGAGCAGGTCGCGCAGTTCGCGCTGGTCGGCGTGAAGCTGGGCGTCGAACCGGCCGCCCGTCGGCCCCACCCACGCATCCTTCTCCATCAGGCGGCAGGAGGGATCGAGCGACCACCAGTGCTCGTCGGACAGCCGCTGGATCCGCTGCGCCACGGCACGCATCGCCTCGCGATCGAGGTCAGCCACGTTGATCCCCTCACACGGTTCGCTGCGCCGGAACAGGTCAGGAGGTGGCGCGTCGCCCACATCACCGCACGGTAATCAACAGCACATCAACAAAACAAGTTGAACCACGGTGAAAGGTATGGTGCGTTCGAGGTTTGCCCGCAGATAGGTGTATCGGTATGGCTGATGACAGTTTCGCTTCAGAGTGTGGCGATGTGCGGAGTCATCGTACGATTCGGCCAATGTGCGACATGCCATAACGTGCTGATAGGCACCCGACTTGCCTCGACCGGCACAATGGTCCTGATTCGGTGGCGGCGAAGGCAACGACTCGGTCCGCCAGGAACAGATCTCCCCAGCCGTCCGCGCTCAATTGCATTCCTGGAGGGAGAAACACGCCAGACGCCGGGAGAAAGAACCACACCCGGGCGTGGGCGCTGACCAGCATGAACGTCAATGGTATGCCACCATGCTCACCGTCAAACCTCGCACCTGACACCGGTGCGGGTTGCCATTCCCAGCTTCGTGAAGGCAGGAATGTGGTGAACGAAGAGGTACGGATCCTCGCCTTGATCACGCGTCTCCGGGCGCTCGAGGCGAGCACGCATGCCGGAGACGGCAGCTTCACGATGACCGACATCGCCCAGATGCAGGCGGATATCGCCGACATGCGGGCCGAGATGAGACACAATTTCGCGGCTCTCGGCGACGAACTCGCCGCCCTCCGCCGTCATATGGACAGCTGCTTCGCTGTCATCCGCGCCGAACTCATCCCCAGGCTCGGTGCACCCCCGTCCGAAGTGATAAACTAGCCGCCCTCCGGGAGACCAACCGGTTTCCTGGACGGCCTGCTCAGGGCGGCGAGGGAGGTTCGACGCGAATGCAGGACGAATCGGGAACTTCCCTCGTCGGACCCGTGGTCAGTCGAATTCGCCACTCTTCACGCCGCTGACGAAGGCATGCCATTCGCCTGGGGTGAAGATGAGAGCAGGGCCGGTGGGGTTCTTACTGTCACGGACACCTCGGCGTCCATGGGACAGTTCGGCCACTTCGACGCAGTTTCCACCGTTGCTGCCCGAGTGAGAGGACTTGATCCAAGTGGCTGCCCGTAGTTCCTGGGTCAGCTTGTCCATCGCCGCGTTGTCTCCTTGATCAGGTTTACGGAATCGCGCTGGGACAGCGCTTCGGAACGGATCCCTTCATATCGCAATGCTAGAGTTTTGACACTTTCTGTCCAGTCTGTTACCTGAGCGTTGGAAGCGGCTTCGACGTATGCCGGCTCTTCGAAGTCAGTCGGGGTTGGGCCATCCACGGCTTCTCGGAGTCAACCGCGCACCGGTCTTCCGACCTCGATTGGGGACGAAACCCCATGCAGCCGATCCGTCGGCTCAAGTCCGCGGGATGAGCAGTTCACGAAGCGGATCGCCACCGTCGATGAAAAGCCGGGCCTCTGCCATGGTCGCTGCGGCGATGCGCTGGAGCACCCGCTGACCAACCTCGGGATGTCGCCCGTCGAGGGCTCCAACGCGAACGGCGAACACGATGTCGTACGGCTCTTCGTGAGCCTGCAGGACGAAGTCTTCGCCCGCGACCTGGCGGACGCTCATGCGGCCGGACGTGATTTCGTCTATCGCGGCGGCTTCTGCCTGGGCGATGGCGGCAGCGGATCTGTCGATGGCCAGCATGTGGCCGGTGGTGAGTCGGGCTGCGACCGCTCGTGCGGCGGCCCCGGGCCCGCACCCGATTTCGAGGACACGCGAGTGCGGCTGAAGGGGAAGCGCATTCACGACCGCAGCGAGGCGGGGTGACAGACGTGTCGGCATGAGCGGAAGACTAAATGACGGCCGGCCTGTGCGGGTTCTTCGAATTCAGGCTCGGTTGACCTCGATGACTCACGAGGTGGCCGTCCCTCCTGATCAGTTTCGGCTGGTGAAGGTTTGTGCCTGTTCGTCCTGTTCATTGCGGGCGGGTGGCACCGCGACCTGCCCGAGACGCTCGGTGGGCGGCGG
>NZ_SMJZ01000067.1 GCF_004348345.1 Nonomuraea longispora | reverse complement strand
CCGCCGCCCACCGAGCGTCTCGGGCAGGTCGCGGTGCCACCCGCCCGCAATGAACAGGACGAACAGGCACAAACCTTCACCAGCCGAAACTGATCAGGAGGGACGGCCACCTCGTGAGTCATCGAGGCTTGGGCTCATTGTCAGGAGTCAGCAGCCGATCCGTCCCGTTTCCGCCTTCTATACTTACCGAGTTCATCGTGACCTCCACACAGGGGTGTTGCATCACGTTCATGTATGTGATGCAGCTCACTGCCGGGCGCCTATGTTCTCTCGGCTGTTTCCGGCGCACCAGCGCGGGTATTCCTCAAAGGAAGAGTTCACTATTGAGCCAATACCTCTCCGCTATACGCTCAGCTAGTGGAAGTCCGGACTCTCCCCGAAGCCCTGAGAACGCTCATGGAGCAGCGCGGCTGGACTCAGTCGGAGCTCGCCCATCAACTTGGGGTGTCTCAAGCCTGGATCTCAAAGGACTGTCGAGGCGTCGCCGACACGGGCTTGGCTAGAGCGCAGGAGCTGCTTGCGCGAGTTGGCTGGGAGGTGCGCTTTTCACCTTCAGTGGAGGAACCTGTGGAGCGCAGGGAATTCCTGGTAGCCGCCGCGTCCGTCGTGTTTGCGCCCTCGGCAGCCAGCTCGAATCCCTACCTTGACCCCGACTATGTGCGCGCACTCGCTGACAGCCTCGCGCGGGGCCGATACGAACTCGGCGGCCTCCCTCTGGCTGCTCGTGCTCTTACGCATATTCGGCAGGTGAGTGCACTCCAGGCCGTCTCTCTGAGTGATCAGGTGCAAACGGCGGCCTCTGACTTGATGTACCAGGCCAGCATCGCCCTGTACGACGCCGGCATGCTGGGCCAGTCGGAGCATGCGAGCTTGATTGCGCTCGACCTAGCTCACCACGGGCAACACTTCGCGGCGCAAGCTCGCGCCTATGACGCCTTGAGTCGCGTGTCCCTCTACCGGGGCGACGCTCCCCGAGCCGTCCAGCATGCCCAGCGCGGACTTCGTATTCCTGATCTACCGGCCAGCCGGGAATCGAGCCTTCACATGCGGCTAGGGCGGTCGCTAGCTGCCGTCAAAGGCCACGACGGGGAGGCGAGGAGTGCTCTCGAAAGGGCACTTGAAACACGCGGTTTGAGCCCGTTCGCGGAGGCCGCTCTCGGTGGAGACGTGGCTATCGGCCTAAGCCACCTCGGTCAGTATGACCAGGCTGATCGACTTCTTCGAGATGCTGCTCATGCCATGGGGCAATGGTCCCTCCTCTTTCAAGCTCAGTACCTGGGCCGTCAGGCTCAGACAGCTATTCGCGCAGGCAGGCCGACGCTTACCGCTGAGCACATGCAGGCCCTTGCCCGTGCACTGCCCTTCATCGGTTCGGCACGCGTGAATTCTCGGACGCGCGAGATACTCCAGCGGACGGAGGCATGGGAACGAATCCCCGAGATTCGTAGCGCCCGTGAGAACCTGCATGGGATGCTGCCTCCGGATTCCTCTTCAAGTTGACCAACAACCAATGGCAAAAACATTTTGGGAACCCCCACGGGCTTGTCACCACAATGCGTGCCTACGGCCCGCTGGACTCACCGTAGACCTGCATGGGCTCAGCGCCGCAGGACGCGGCGGGGGCTCCCGTCTAACGTCGCGGGCAGGAGCCCTGCTCACCGGGCTGAAGTTTCAGTCCGGGTCATTGAAGGCCATAGTGTTTCCAGGAAGACGCGATCTGACCCGCACGTGGCCGGCCACCGCAACGGCGCCCCGCCGGCCCGCCGACGGCCCGAGTTCTTCCCCGGCGAGACCCCGCCATCCCGTCGCCGCGGCGGTCCCGGGGTGTCAGTGGTCGTGGGTGAGCCACTTTTTGTCGATCTCCGTCTGCAGGTCCACCCCGTGGTGGCGGGCCATCAGCACCACGTGGCAGAGCACGTCGGCCAGTTCGGCGCGGAAGGCCGCGTCGAGTTGGTCGTCGGTGTGGCCCTTGGTCCTGGCGCGGCCGGTGCGCATCAGGAACGCCTGGGTGAGTTCGCCGACCTCCTCCTGCAGTTTGAGCAGGAACCAGATGTCGTCCCGTTCGATGCCCAGCTTCCCCGCGTACCGCTGGGATACGGATTCGACCTCGTCGGAGAGCCGGCGCAGATTCATGCCGCGAGTGTAGGGGGTTCAGGCGCCCTGGTAGGAAGGCAGGACGAGCACGAAGCGGGCGCCCGGCGAGTGGTCGGCGATGGTGAGCGTGCCACCGTGGGACAGGGCGATCTCCCTGGACAGGGGCAGTCCGAGGCCGCTGCCGCTCTGGTCCTTGGCCTTGGCGCTGTCCAGCCTGGTGAACCGTTCGAAGACCCGTTCCCTGTCCTCGGGCGCGATGCCCTCGCCGTCGTCGGTCACGGTCACCACCACCCACCGGTCATCCTCCACCGCCACCTCCAGGTCGATCCTGGTCTCGGCGTGCCGGGTGGCGTTGTCGAGGAGGTTTGTCAGGATGCGGTCGAGCTGCACGGGCGAGCCGTGGACGGGGGCGGACGCGCACAGGTCGGGGACGATGGCCACTCTGGCGTCCCCGCGGCGGCGTACCTGCTCGGCGGCCAGCCGGCACATGTCCACGACGCGGCGGGGCGCGACCGCGCCGGCGTCCAGCCTGGCCAGCATGAGGAGTTCGTCGATGATGCCGGTGAGCCGGTCGACGGCGGCCAGCGCCCGCGCTCCCGTGGCGCTCCAGTCGGTCTCCTCGGGGATGGCGTTGGCCACCTCCAGTTGGGTGCGCAGGGCCGCGATGGGGCTGCGCAACTCGTGCGAGGCGTCGGCGACGAAGCGCCGCTGGGTCTCGGCGGAGCGTTCGAGGCGGTCGAGGGTGTCGTTCGTGGTGGCGGCCAGGAGGGTGATCTCGTCTCCCGTGTCGGGGACGGGTACGCGCCTGCTGAGGTCCTGGCCGGTGATCTCGGCAAGCTTGGAACGGATGCGTTCGACCGGGCGCAGCGCGGACCCGACCACGAGCCAGGTGATGCCCATGACGCTCGCCAGGATCAGCGGGGCGATGACGAAGGTCTGGATCTCGAACCATCTGATGGCGCGGTCGACGTCCGTGAGCGACGACGCGCCATAGACGGCGACGAGGCCGTTCGGGGTCGGCACGGACATGGCCATGACCAGGAAGTGGGTCTCCCCGGCGTTGCGTTCGTGGGGCGCCCAGGCCTCCTTGACGTAGAGCTTGTCGGGTTCGGCGGGCCGGAACGCCTTGAGTTTCCAGTGCACGTCGCGGCCGGTGGTGGACGCGAGCACGTCGCCGCTGGGAGTGACCACCTCCAGGAAGTGCACGCGCGCGGGGGCTTGGAGCGCGGTGGAGAGCTCCCCTGCCCTGGCGTCGCTGGCGATCCTGCGTACGGACACCTCGACCCTGTCGCGGACGACGTCGCGCAGGTTGTCGGGCACGGTGACGAGCATGAAGGTGGACGTGGCGAAGACGACCAGCGCCGCTATGGCGGTCGCGATCGCGGTCAGGCGCGCCCGGATCGAGCGAGGGAAGATCCGCATCACCATCCCAGGTACTCATGTCACTATTGGTAACATTTACCCGCACAAGGCAATTGCACTATTAGATACTCTGATCTGCTGCTATGCCCTTCCTGGGCGCCTGACGAACGTAGATCTAATTACTCACGGTGCAGAAGCGTCCCAGGCTTCCGCTCACGGCGATTCCGCCGAGAGCGTGAGCCCCTGCCACCCATGGACTCCGGCGGTCAAGGTGGACACCATGAGACTTCTCGTACTGGGTGGCACGGAGTTCGTGGGTCGGGCGGTCGTCGAGGAGGCACAGTCCCTCGGGTGGGACGTCACGACGTTCAACCGGGGCAGCCACGACCCGGCGCCGGGCGTGACGGCGTTGCGCGGTGACCGGTCGGCCCCCGGCGGCCTCGCGGCGCTGGAGCGCGGCGAGTGGGACGTCGTGGTCGACACGTGGTCGTGGGCGCCGTCCGCGGTCAGGGACTCCGCCGCGCTGCTGGCCGGCCGTGCGGGCCGCTACGTCTACGTCTCCAGCAGGTCCGTCCACACGCTGCCGGTGCCCGCGGGCGCCGACGAGAGCGCGCCGCTGGTGGCGGGCTCGCCCGACGACGGGGACGGCGACTACGCGAAGAACAAGGCGGGCGCGGAGCTGGCGGCCGTCGCCGCGTTCGGCGACCGGGCGCTGCTGGCCAGGGCGGGGCTCATCCTGGGCCCCTACGAGAACGTCGGCAGGCTGCCGTGGTGGCTCACCAGGATCGCGCGTGGCGGGCCGGTGCTCGCTCCGGAACCCGTCGATCTCGGGCTCCAGTACATCGACGCCCGCGACCTCGCCCTGTGGTGCCTGCGCGCGGCCGAGCAGGGGCTGGGCGGCCCTTACAACCTGGTGAGCCCGCCCAACTTCACGACGATGCGGGAGCTCCTGGAGACGTGCGTGAAGGTGACCGGGTCCGACGCCGAGCTGCGCTGGACGTCGCAGGAGCGCATTCTCGCGGCCGGCATCGAGCCGTGGTCCGACCTGCCGATCTGGCTGCCGGGCGAGTTCTACGGCTTCATGCACGGAGCCGACGTGTCGAAGGCGATGGCGGCCGGGCTGCGGTTGCGCCCGGTCGAGGAGACCGTCGCCGACACGTGGGCCTGGCTGCGGAGCATCGGCGGTGTGGCGCCCATGCGGCCCGACCGTCCCACCGTCGGTCTCGATCCCGAGACGGAGGCGCGCGTCCTGGCCGGATGAGCCGCGAGGATCACGGGCGCGTGGCGTCCCGGCGGGTGCGTACGAGGTCATAGGCGGCGGCCACCAGGGCGATCATGACCGACATCAGCACGGCCATCAGGCCGTGCCGGAAGGCGGTCGCCCAGCCCTGGCCGAGCGCGCCGAAAAACGTGGAGCCCGCCACGGCGATCCCGATCGCCGAGCCCAGCCGCTGCCCCGTCTGCAGCACTCCGGCCGCGCTCCCCCCGCCCTCGGGCGGCACCTCCGACAACGTGATCGCCTGGTTGGGCGAGATGACCAGGCCGCTGCCCATGCCCGCCAGCAGCAGCGGCAGCACCGTCGCCAGGCCCACCCCGCGTCCGGGCACCAGCGCGGTCGCCAGCATCGTCGCGCACAGCCCGGCGATCACCATCGTCAGGCCGACCGCCACCACGCGCCGGCCGGCGCGCGACACGAGCCGCCCGCCCACCACCGAGGCCGACGCCGAGCCGAGCGCGAACGGCGTGATCGCGAGTCCCGCGAGCAGCGCGCTGTAGTGCAGCCCGACCTGAAGGTAGAGGGTGAAGATGAAGAAGATCCCCGTGAAGCCGGCGAAGTAGAACATCGCGATGGCCGTGCCCAGCCGGTACGAACGTCTGCCGAACAACGACAGGTCCACCAGCGGCTCGCGCGGATAGCGCCGTTCCCAGAGCACGAAGCCGGCCAGCACCACCAGCGCGGCGGGGACGAGCAGCCATTTCGTGTTTCCCTCCCACTGGTGCCGCTGGATGAACGGCAGCAGCAGCCCCACCACGCCCATGCCGAGCAGCAGCACGCCCACCGGGTCCATGCTCTCGCGCCGCCCGCTGCCGGGCTGCGCCGGCAGCGCCCGCCAGGCCAGCGGCAGCAGCACGATGCCGATCGGCACGTTCACCAGGAACACCCACCGCCACCCGTCGTCGGCCCCGGCCAGGCCGACGAGCAGGCCGCCGATCAGCGGCCCCGCGGCCGTGGACACGCCGATGGTGGCCCCGAGCGCCCCGAAGGCCCGCCCCCGCTCGGTCCCTCTGAACATCTGCTGGATCAGCCCCGACACCTGCGGGTTGAGCGTGCCGGCCGCCATGCCCTGCACGAACCTGGCCGCGATCAGCACGTTCATGTCCCAGGCCAGCCCGCATGCCGCGCTGGAGGCGGTGAAGAGCGCCACACCCCACATGAAGATCGTGCGGCGGCTCCTGGCGTCCCCCAGCCGCCCGGCGGGAACCAGCAGCAGCCCGAACGCGAGCGCGTACCCCGACACCGTCCACTGCAGCCCGTCCTCCGACGCGTGCAGCGCATCGCGGATCGACGGGACGGCCACGTTGACGATGCTCACGTCCAGGCCGCTCATGAACGCCGCGACCAGGCAGATGGCCAGCGCGTGCTTGCGCTTGTCACCCCCGAATGGCCTCATCACGGATGTCTCTCCGTGGATCGGCGGAGGAAACGTGCAGCCCGTACCAACGGTAAGGGTTCGTTTCCACGCAGAAGGCGAGTAGCGTCCGATCATGGACACGATGGCCGTGGAGCAGAACGGCATCAACGCGGTCCCCGAAGCCGAGCGGCACGGGCGGCCGAGAGACCTCTTCTGGCCGTGGGCGGGCTCGAACCTGTCGCTGTTCGGAGTCGCGTTCGGTGTCTACATCGTCGGACTGGGCCTCGGCGTGGTGCCCGCGATCATCACCGGGGCCATCGGCTACGCGCTGTCGTTCCTGCTGGTCGGCCTCGTCGCGATCGCCGGCGCGAGGTCGGGCGTGCCCACCATGACGCTGGGCCGGGCGCCGTTCGGCTACCAGGGCAACAAGCTGCCGGCGGCGCTGTCATACGTGTCGAACGTCGGCTGGGAGATCGTGCTCGTCACGCTGGCCGCGCAGAGCGGCGCGGCCATCCTGGGCCGGCTCGCGCCCGGCGTCCCGCCCACGACGGCCACCGCCGTGTGCTTCGCCGTGGCCGCCGTCGTGGTGATCGCGGTCGGCGTGTACGGCCACGCGATGATCATGGTGGTGCAGCGCTACCTGACGTACGCGTTCGTCGTGCTGACCGTCGTCTACATGATCCTCATGGCCCCGAGGCTCGGCGTGTCGCTGGAGACCACGGCCGGTCCCGGCGGCTGGGTGGGCGGGATCATCTTCGCCATGACCCTGCTGGGCCTGGGCTGGGTCAACTGCGGCGCCGACTACTCCCGTTACCTGCCGTCCGGCTCGCGCCCGCGCTCGGTGGCCCTGTGGACGATGCTCGGCGGCGCGCTGCCGCCCATGGTGCTGCTCGTGTTCGGCGTGCTGCTGGCGGGCGGCGACCCGTCGCTGGCCGAGGCCGCGGGCGGCGACCCGGTGGCGGCGCTGGCCGGGGCGCTGCCGACCTGGTTCCTGCTGGCGTACCTGCTGACCGCCATCGGCGGCTTCCTGGCCGGGGCCATCATGGACATCTACTCGTCGGGATTGTCGATGCTGGCGCTCGGCGTACCGATCAGGCGGCACTACGCGGTGCTGATCGACGGGCTGCTCATGGTGCTCGGCGGCTACTACCTGCTGTTCGTCTCCACCAGCTTCCTCGCCACCTTCCAGGCGTTCCTCGCGATCATCGGCGTGGTGATGGCGGCCTGGGCGGCGGTGTTCCTGGTCGACATGTGGCGGCTGCGGAAGGGCGGTCGGTCGTACGGCGGGCCCGCCGACGGCGCCGACCGCGAGCGGCTGCTGCGTCCCGGCGCTCCCGCGCTGCACTGGCCGGGCCTGGTGTCGCTGGTGGTGGCGTCGGTCGTGGGGCTCGGCCTCATCACCTCGGCCGACGAGAACATCGCCGCGATCGTCGGCTTCCTCATGAGCCGCGAGCTGGAGAGCGGCACGTTCGGGGCGGCCAACATCGGCGTGGTGGTCGCCCTCGTCGTGGCCGGCGCGCTGTACTACCTGCTGACGGCGTTCGCCCGGCGTGGCGACCGCGGGCCTGGCTGATCAGGGCGCTCACCCGGCGTTACGCTGAGTGAGTCATGCCGAACCTTCCGTTGCGGTTGCTGCAGTGGGCAACGCACGTCACGGCGTGCGGGCTGCTGCTCATGGCCGTGGTCACCGTGCTGCGCGACGGCCTCGTGGCCGTGGCCGCCGCAGGCGTGCTGCTCGGCCTCGTGTACGCCGCCGGCCCCGTGCTCGAACGCCGGCCCATCCCGGCGCTCGTGTGGCTGGGCCTGGTGACGGGCGGCTGGGCCGCGCTGGCCGTGGCGGCGCCGCCGTTCGTGTGGCCGGTGTTCGGGCTGCTGTTCGCCTACCTGCGGATGTTGCCGCTGTGGGCGGCCATGTTCGGGATGACGGTGCTGACGTCGGCGGCGACCGCGGCGGCCGTGTGGCACGCGGGCGAGCTGACGGTCCCGCTGGTCCTCGGGCCCGCGATCGCGGCCGTCCTGGTGACGTTGCTGGGGCTGGCCTGCGAGGCGCTGCACGCCGAGGCGGCCCGCACCTAGCCCCCGGCGCCCCCGGCGAGCGGCGCGCGGGTCAGGCCGTCACGATCGCGAAGTCCGGCATCGCCCGGTCCAGCACGGCGACCAGCCGCTGCAACACCGCCGTGTTGCCCTCGCGTTCGACCCCTTCGACGCCCTTGCCCGCCAGCAGTCCCACGAGCTGCTCCTTCGTCAGCCGCAGGGTCAGGTCGGCGGCGTCGTCACGCGGGTCCCGCTGCTGCACGAGCACCCCGTTGCACAACGTCGTACGGTGCCGCTCCCCCAGGTCGGTCAGGTGCCAGTCGATGGACAGCCGCTCGTGCCAGGCGCGCTGCCCGTCGACGCGGATGGCGACCGAATCGAAGATCTGCTCGACGCTCAGCGCGGCGAGCAGGTCCGGCGAGGTGACGTCCATGGTGGCGGGCACGATGCCGTCGGCCAGCTCCAGCGCGCCCATGAGGTAGAAGTTGCGCCAGGTGGCGTTCTCGGCCCCGTGGCCCAGCCTGGTGTAGACCTCGGCGAGCAGGTCGCGGGCCTCCTTGTTGCCCTCGTCGGCGAAGACCGCGTGGTTGAGCAGCTGGGCGGCGAAGCGCAAATCGTTCTCGCCGATGTAGCGCCGGGCGAACTCGACCACGCCGGCGGCTCCACCCAGACACTCGACGTAGCGGATGGCGCTCTCCCTGGGCGGGTGTTCCCACAGGTGGGCCGGGTTGCCGTCGAACCAGCCGAGGTAGCGCTGGTAGACGGCCCTGACGTTGTGGGAGAGCGAGCCGTGGTAGCCGTGGGTGTGCCAGGCCCGCTCCAGCTGAGGCGGCATCTGCATGGCCTCGGCGATCTCGGGCCCCGTCAGGCCTTTGTTGATCAGGCGCAGGGTCTGGTCGTGCAGGTAGGCGTACATGTCGCGCTGCTGCTCGATGAAGCGTACGACGGTCTCCCCGCCCCAGGTGGGCCAGTGGTGCGAGGCGAAGGCGACGTCGGCCCGGCCGGCGAACAGGGAGACGGCCTCGGTCAGGTAACGCGCCCACGCGCGGGCGTCGCGTACGGCAGCGCCGCGCAGGGACAGCAGGTTGTGCTGGTTGCGAGTGGCGTTCTCGGCCAGGCAGAGGGCGCGGCGGTCGGGCAGGAACACGTTCATCTCGGCCGGGGCGGCGGCGTCCGGCGTGAGGTGGAAGATCATCCTGACGCCGTCGACCGTCTCCTCCTGGCCGGTGCGCGTGAGATCCAGCGTGGGCGGGATGAGCGACACGGTGCCCGTCGACGCGGTCATGCCGAGGCCGCAGCCGATCTGGCCCTCGGGCGAGCGGGGCAGCGCGCGGCCGTACAGGTAGACGGCCCGGCGGGTCATCGCGTGGCCGGCGTAGACCCGTTCGGACGCGGCGTGCTCCAGGAACCCGGCAGGGGCCAGGATCGGCACGCCGCCGTCGGTGACGCCGCGTGCGCCGCCGAAGTGGTCGACGTGCGTGCAGGTGTAGATGACGCCGGTGACCGGGCGATCGCCGCGGTGGGCGCGGTACAACTTCAGCGCGGCGGCGGCGCACTCGGTGGAGATCAGCGGGTCGATCACGACGACGCCCCGCTCGCCCTCGACCAGGGTCATGTTCGACAGGTCCAGGCCGCGAACCTGGTAGACGCCGGGGGTGACCTCGTACAGTCCCTGCCTGGCGCAGAGCCGGCTCTGTCTCCAGAGGCCGGGATGGGCCGTCTCCGGGCAGTCCTCCTGGAGGAAGTCGTAGGAGTCACCGTCCCAGACGACCCGGCCGTCCGCCGTTCTGACGACCGCCGGGCTGAGCTTCGCGATGAAGCCGCGGTCGGCGTCCGCGAAGTCGCCCTGGTCGTGAAGTGGAAGGTCTGCCATGCCGTGTGGAATGCCCGGGAATCAGTCGCGATAGCTCAACAGACTTTCCCTATTAGCATGAATCTCGGGCAATAAGGACATATGTCGGCCGATCCCTGCGGGTCGCCGTTCGCGTATTCTCGCGGTCGTGAGAGCTTGCGTGTTCGATCTCGATGGCGTGCTGGTGGACTCCGAGCCCGTGTGGGAGGAGGTGCGCCGGGCGTTCGTGGCCGAGCACGGCGGCACCTGGCAGCCCGACACGCAGTCCAGGCTCATGGGCATGAGCACCGCCGAGTGGTCCGCCTACCTGCACGAGCTCGGCGTGCGCATGCCGCCCGCCGAGATCGCCCGCGCCGTCGTCGAGCAGATGGCCGCCCGCTACCGCGACGGCGTGCCGCTGATGCCGGGGGCGGTGCAGGCGGTGCGCCGCCTGGCCGAACGCAACACACTGGGGCTGGCCAGCTCGTCGCCGCGCACGCTGATCGACGTGGTGCTGGACGCGGCCGACCTGAAGCAGTGCTTCGCCGCCACCGTCTCCACCGAGGAGGTGGCGCGGGGCAAGCCGGCGCCCGACGGCTACCTGGAGGCTGCCCGGCGGCTGGACCTCGACCCCCGCGGCTGCGTGGCGGTCGAGGACTCCAGCAACGGGCTGCGCTCCGCCCACGCCGCGGGCATGCACGTGATCGCCGTGCCCCACCCGCGTTACCCGCCGGCGCCTGACGCGCTCGCCCTGGCCTGGCGCGTCCTGCCCAACCTCGACGCGCTCACCCCCGAGCTGCTCTCGTGAACGCCGAGCCGGAGTCGCTAAGCTCTGGGAACCGTGCGTGATATCACGGTCTTCAGCGGCAGTGCCCACCCCGAGCTCGCGGAGGAGATCTGCGCCCACCTGGGCACCCCCCTCCACCCCGTCCAGGTCCACCGCTTCGCCAACGACGTGCTCGAAGTGCAGTTGCAGGCCAACTGCCGCGAACGTGACGTCTTCCTCATCCAGCCTCTCGTCCCGCCGACGCAGGAGAACCTCGTCGAGCTGCTGCTGATGCTCGACGCCGCCCGCGGCGCCTCCGCCGCGAGGACCACGGTCGTCCTGCCCCACTACGCCTACGCGCGCAGCGACAAGAAGGACGCTCCCCGCATCTCCATCGGCGGCCGGCTGGTCGCCGACCTCATGGTGGCCGCAGGAGCCAGCCGGGTGCTGGCGATGACGCTGCACTCGCCGCAGGTGCACGGCTTCTTCAGCGTCCCCGTGGACCACCTGCACGCGCTGCGCGAGCTGGCCGCCCACTTCCGCCAGTACGACCTGTCCAACACCGTCGTCGTCTCCCCCGACCTCGGCAACGCCAAGGAGGCCGCCGCCTTCGCCCGCCTGCTCGGCACCGGCGTCGCCATGGGCGCCAAGCAGCGTTACAGCGACGACCGCGTGGTCATCAGCTCCGTGATCGGCGAGGTGGCCGGCAAAGACGTGATCATCCTGGACGACGAGATCGCCAAGGGCTCCACGGTCATCGAACTCCTCGACCGGCTGCGCGAACAGGGCGTCAGGTCGGTCCGCGTGGCCTGCACGCACGGGTTGTTCTCGGGCGGGGCGCTGGAGCGGCTGGGCGCGCTGCCGGAGGTCGAGGAGATCGTCTGCACCAACACCGTGCCGCCGCCCAAGCCCTGCGACAAGCTCACCGTCCTGTCGATCGCACCCGCCCTGGCCGAGGCCATGCGCCGCATCCACGACGGCGAGTCGGTGAGCGCGCTCTTCGACACGAGCCCGTGAGTTCACCTGAGCACCGGGAAGTCACCGGTCAGAACATCCTGATCGTCTGAGCGGTGACCTTCCTGCCCTGGTGGGAGGCCAGGAAGGTGATGACCTCGGCGACGTCTTCCGGCTGCGCCACCTCGCGCAGCACGCCGCTCTCCGCGACCAGCTGCTCCACCTCCGCGTTGACCCAGCCGGTGTCGGTCACGGGCGGATAGACCATGTTGGCCGTGACGCCGTACGCGCCGAGCTCGTGCGCTGCCGACATGGTGTAGTTCTCCTGGGCCGCCTTCGCCGCGCCGTAGGAGACCTCCGTGGGGAAGCCCTCGGGGCCGCCGGAGGTGAGGCCGACGATGCGGCCCCAGCTCGCGCCGCGTTCGACGTGGCGCCGGGCGAACTCCGAGATCAGCAGTGCCGGTGCGCGCACGTCGACCGCGAACTGCCGTTCGTGCGTCTCGGCGTCGACCGGCCGCAACGGGCGGCCGATGGCGTCACGGCCCGCAGGGGTGAAGGTGTCGCTCAGCCAGCCGCTGGCGTTGTTGACCAGGATCTCCACAGGGCCGAAGGTCTTCTCCACCTGGTCGAACAGGGCCTTCGGGGTCCGCGGGTCGGCCAGGTCGGCCTCGGCGGCCTCCGCGGTGCCGCCCGCCTCCCGGATGCGCCGCAACACCTCGCCGGCGTCGGAGCCGCGGGCCTGGTCGTAGGCGGGTGGGGTGGCCGGGTCGTTCAGCGGGGGGAGCCGTTTGTAGGTGAGGAAGACCGCGACGCCCTCGGCGGCCAGCGCGACCGCCGTGGCCGCGCCGATGCCGTGATTGGCGCCGGTGATCAGTGCGACCTTCCCTGCGAGGTGTGGATCGATCATAGTGACCATCATGCATGCAGCGACCGAACGCCTGCTGACGGATTTTCTCGACAGGATCGAACCGGCCGTCCCCCTGGTCGCGCTCTGGGCCCACGGCTCGCTCGGGGCCGGCGACTACCGGCCCGGCCGCAGCGACCTCGACCTGATCGCGGTGCTCGACTCGCCCGTGACGATGCAGCAGTGGCGCGACATCAAGGCCGTGCACCGCGCGCTCGAACCACCGCTCGCCGGCCTGCTGCACTGCTCGTACATGCCCCGCCAGGAGCTGGACGATCTGTCCGCCGAGCATGTGACGTGGGCGCACGAGCGCATCTTCCGCCGTCCCGTCACCGCCGTCACGCGGCGCGAGTTGCACACGGCGCCCCGGCGGTTGTACGGCCCGCCGCCCGGCGAGGTGCTGCCCCCGGTGTCGGACGCGGAGCTGGAGGCGTTCGTCCGGTCGGACCTACGGGACTTCTGGCTGGCCAAGACCAGGGCGCGACGGCGCTGGTTGCAGGAGGTCTGGGTGGACCTGGGTGTGCTGACGGTCGCCAGGGCCACGGTGACCCTGCGGGAGGGCCGCCTGATCAGCAAGCGGGAGGCTCTTGACGTGGCGGCCGGGCTGGGAGCGCCGGGCACCGTGGTGGCCGACATCCGTGCCCGCAGGTACGGCGACCCGCCTCCGGTGCTGAGCCGCTTCAGGAGGGCCCGGCTGGCGCGGGCGTTCGTCAGGTCGGCGATCAGGAAGGCCCTGGCCTGAGGACCGAACATATCCGGAAATGGTGAATGGATAGGGTTAGCGCGTACCACCTGGATTGGGGAAGGGCGGCAAATGGGGGAGATCAGGCGGTCCTATCTGGTGGCCGCGACGTCGGCGGTGTCGCTCCTACGTCACCCCGCCGTGAGCACGTCGTGGGACAAACCGAGCGCGCTGACCGAGTTCAGTGTCGCGGGACTGGCCGGGCACCTGGCTCACCAGCTCGTCAGGGTCGGCGACGTACTCCCGCCCGACGGCGAGGTTCAGGAGCCCCTCGACCTCATCGAGCACTACTCACGCTCGCCGTGGGTGCAGGCCGGCCTCGACCACGAGAGCAACGTGAGCGTCAGGCGCGGCGGCGAGGCGGCCGCCGCGGAAGGGCCCGCCGTCCTTGCGGACAAGGCGCAGGCGCTGCTCGACCACCAGAGCGCCGCGCTGCCCGCCGAGCCGGACGGCCGCGTGGTGCTGCTGCCCTGGGCCGGGTGGTGCCTGCGGCTGGACGACTTTCTGCTCACCCGGCTGGTGGAGCTGGTCGTCCACTCCGACGACCTGGCGGCCAGCGTCGGCGTGGACACCCCCCAGCTGCCGCCGGCCGTCAACGAACCCGTCGTGGAGCTGCTGGCCCGCCTGGCCGTCCACCGCCACGGAGCCACCGCGGTCATCCGCACCCTGAGCCGTGCCGAGCGCGCACCTGCGGCGATAAGCGCCTTCTGAGCCGGGCGCGCCCCTCGCGGCAGGATCCGTACAAGCCGGTCATCGTGCGGCGGCGGCGGGTGCTTCCGACGCCTTCACATCAGGTGTGGCTGGCCGCAGGCGCCCGTAGTGGCTTCGCCGGTGTGTTCACAACGAGTGCCGCACCCACACGTTCGGCTCCACGTACACGGCGTAGTTCTGCGCGAGGTCGCATATGACCGGGGACAGCGTGAGCGGCACCTCTACGGGACCGTTCACATCGAACGGCTGGCCTGTCCACGTTCGCCACTGTTCCAGGGATCCCGAGATGGTCTGGGACGCCGGCGCGACTTTCACGATGGTGCCGCCGGCGCGTACGTGCACGCGCAGCCACGGGTCGGCGGGCAGGCCGTCCTCACGGGTGCGGAACGCGTACTCGGACATCGACGTGTGGGGCTCCAGGTGCTTGCCATTGGGGCGTACGGGTGCCAGCAGCTCCGTGAAACCCTTGGACTTCGCGTTGTCGCGCAGCGCGTCGAGGAGCAATGCGGACAGCCCTTTGCCCTGATGCTCCGGATGGATGCTGATCTCCAGGGCGCTCACCGCGTCGGGGGTGATCTCCTTGCGCAGGTCCGAGTGCGCCCACATGAGGATCTGGTCCCAACCGGTGTCGGGCAGTTCGGGGCCACGACCGGGCAGGTTCAAGGCGAAGGGGACGCTGTGGCCGTGTCCGACAAGGACGTCGTCCTCGGTGGCGATGACGGCGTAGTCGCGGTGTGGCTGCACGACCGGACCGAACAGGGACCACGCGATCGGGTCGTGATCCATGAACTTCGGCCAACTGTCGGGCATCTCCCAGACAGTGCCGATGAACTCGGGTCGTTCGGCGAGCGTCGTGATGTGGATGGCCATGGGAGGGACAGTAGCGGCCACGAGAACGCGCCCCAACCGCTTTTGTCGCGCGGTGGGCCGCCTCGGTCGACCCGGCCTTATATATCCCCTGTATGCCCCGGCGGGGAAACAGCGGGAGTTACTACTTTCGTCGTCATTCATCCCGCTGACCACCTCATACGCTGTGGACATGCGGTTCGTCCTGCTCGGCTTCGGTGTGTTCGCGGTCTCGCTGCTCGTGGTGCACGGGCAGGTCGGGGTGCCGTCGAGCCTGCCGTTCCCGGTTCTGACCGCGATCGCCGCCGCCGCGGGCGTGGCCGCCTGGCACGTCAGGCGCTCATGGTGGCCGCTGGCCGTCGTGGGCGCCGTAGGGTACGCCTGGCTGGTGATGTGGCCGCCGCTGATGCTCGCCTCCTACTACGCGGGCCTCACGCTCAGCAGGAGCCGCGGCATCGCCGCCTACCTCGGTGGTTGCCTGGTGGTGTGCGGGATCTCCGCGCTGGTCGGCGAGTGGCAGGAAGGCGCCCACCGGCTCGCCACCGCGAGCCCGGCCAACGCGGTGGCCATGGCACTGGCCGTGATCGGGCTGCCGCTGGCGCTGGGCCTGTGGGTACGCGCCCGGCGCGAGGTGCTGGAGGCGGCCAGCGAGCGGGCCGAACGGCTGGAACGCGAGCAGGTCATGCGCGCCGAGCAGGCCAGGTCGCAGGAGCGGGCCAGGATCGCCAGGGAGATGCACGACGTGGTCGCGCACCGGGTCTCACTCATCGTCCTGCACGCGGGGGCGATGGAGCTGCGGGCGGCCGACGACGACACCGCCCGGTCGGCCGCCATGATCGCGGGGATCGGGCGGGAGGCGCTGGCCAACCTGCGCGACGTCCTCGGCGTGCTGCGCTCAGCCCCGCACGAGCTGCTGGGGGAGGACGCCGGCGGCGCGCGCCGGCCGCCGCCCACGCTGGACGACCTCGACCGGCTGCTCGACCAGACGCGCGCCCTGGGCATCGCGGTGACCAGGCACGACGAGGGCGAGGCGCGGCCGGTGGAGGCGAGCGTGGAGCGGACGGCGTACCGCGTGGTGCAGGAGGCGCTCACCAACGTGCACAAACACGCCGGGAACGCCGGCGCGGACGTGCGCATCCGCTTCGGGGCCGACGTGCTGCAGGTGGAGGTGCGCAACGAGGCACCCCCACCGCCGTACGAAACGCCACGGTCGCCGCGCGAGGAGCTGCCCGGCGCGGGCTGGGGTCTGATCGGGCTGCGGGAACGTGTCGAGCTGCTCGGCGGCACCCTGCGCACCAACGCCGAGGACGACGGCGGCTTCCTGGTGAGCGCCAGGATCCCCGCATGAAACGCGCCGCGTGGAGGTTCCGGTGATCCGCGTGCTGGTCGTGGACGACGAGGAGCTCGTCCGGTCGGGGTTGCGGCTGATCCTGGAGGCCGCCGGTGACATCGCGATCGCCGGCGAGGCGCGTGGCGGCGAGGAGGCCGTTGCGGCGGCGCGGCGGCTACGGCCCGAGGTCGTGCTGATGGACGTGCGCATGCCGGGCATGGACGGCCTGACCGCCGCCGCCCGGCTGCTGGCCCTGCCCGACCCGCCCAAGCTCGTCATGCTGACAACGTTCGACCTGGACGAGTACGTGCACGAGGCGCTGCGTCTGGGCGCGGTCGGGTTCCTGCTCAAGGACACCCCGCCGAGGGAGCTGGCCGCCGCCGTGCGGACGGTCGCGGACGGCCAGGCCATGCTGTCCCCGTCGGTGACCAAGCGCCTGCTGGCGTCGTACGTGGATCGTGCCCCTTCACGGGCCGAGGCCGCGCGCGGGCAGCTCGCCGGGCTCACCAGGCGGGAGGAGGACGTGATCAGGGCCGTGGCCCGCGGCCTGTCCAACGCCGAGATCGGCCGGGAGCTGCGCCTCACGGAGGCAACGGTGAAGGCGCACGTGAGCCGCGTGCTGGCCAAGCTGGGCCTGGCCAACCGCGTACAGGCCGCCATCCTGGTCCACGACGCCGACCTCGGCTAGCAGCTAGCCGGCGACGTCCGCGTAGTGGCAGGCGGCCTGCGCAACGGGCACGGCCGGCAGGATGTCGAGAAGCTCGGAGCGGCACTTGCCGTCGACCCCGACCTCGGCCGCCTTTCCGGAGGCGAGGATCTGACAGCGGGCGTGGAAGCGGCATCCGCCGGGGATCCGCGTCGGGTCGGGCGGCTCGCCGGTCAGCACCACCCGCTCCGGCGACTCCGGCAGCACCGACATCAGCGCCTGCGTGTACGGGTGGCGCGGCGCGGTCAGCACCTGCTCGACGGGACCCGACTCGACGATCCTGCCGAGGTACATGACCGCGACCCGGTCGGCGATGTTCCAGGCCAGCCCGAGGTCGTGGGTGACGACCAGCGCCGACAGGCCCAGCTCCTCCCTGAGCTTGAGCATCAGGGCGAGGATCTCGCCGCGTACGGAGGCGTCCAGCGAGGCGACCGGCTCGTCGGCGACCAGCACCTGCGGGTCGAGCGCGAGGGCGCCGGCGATGACGACGCGCTGCCGCTGGCCGCCGGACAGCTCGTGCGGGTAGCGCAGGAAGAACCGCTCGGGCGGCCGCAGCCCGGCTCTGGACAGCGCGGAGGCGACAGCGCTCTCCTCGTCGGCCAGGCCGTGGATGCGCGGGCCCTCCGCCACCGCCTCGTAGACGGTGTGCCGGGGGTTGAGCGAGCCCGTCGGGTCCTGGAGGACGAGCTGCACCTGCCTGCGGTAGGCCTTGAGCGCCTTGGAGCCGTAGTCGAGCGCGGCGCCGCCGTAGCGGACCTCGCCCGAGGTGGGCCGTTCGAGGCCGAGCAGGGTGCGGGCCAGCGTGGTCTTGCCGCAGCCCGACTCTCCGACGAGGGCCACGATCTCGCCCTCGCCGACCGACAGGTTGACGCCGTCGACCGCGCGGGCGCGGCGCCCGCGCGCGACGAACTCCACGTGCAGGTCGCGCGCCTCCAGCAGGCTCGCCCCCGCCGTCGAGACCTTCTCCTTCGTGGCCTGCGTCTCCGTCATGAGGCCTCCTCCTTCGCCCTGACGTGTACGCACGCGGCCGTACGGCGCTCGCCGGCGGACCACAGCTCCACGTCCAGGGTGGCGCACTCGTCGAGCGCGACCGGGCAGCGTGGGTGGAACGAGCAGCCGGTCGGGAGCCGCATCGGGTCCGGCGGGTCACCGCCGAGGCCCCTCGGCGCGAGCCGCGCGGCCGGGTCGCCCACCGTCGGGAACGCCGCCGCCAGCGCCTTGCTGTAGGGGTGCCTCGCGTCGTGGAAGACCTCGCCCGACGGGCCCTGCTCGACGATGCGGCCCGCGTACATGACGGCGAGCCGGTCGCACACGTCGGCGAGGACGGACAGGTCGTGCGAGATCATGATCAGCGAGATGCCGTGCTCGGCGACCAGGTCCTTGATCAAAGTCAGCACCTGGGCCTGCACCATGACGTCGAGCGCGGTGGTCGGCTCGTCGGCGATGATCAGGCGGGGCGAGCAGGCCAGGGCCATCGCGATCATCACCCGCTGCCGTTGCCCGCCGGACAGCTCGTGCGGGTAGCTGCGGGCCCGCCAGGCGGGCAGTCCGACCTGGTCGAGCAGCTCGGCCACGCGCTTGCGGGCCGCCTCGGGCCTGGCCAGGCCGTGGACCAGCAGCGGCTCGGCGATCTGGTCGCCGATCTTGCGCACCGGGTTGAGCCCGTGCTGCGCGCCCTGGAACACGATGGACGCCTCGGCCCACCGTACGGCCCGCATGCGGCCCCACTTCATGGTGAGCACGTCCTCGCCGTCGAGCAGGATCCGGCCGTCGACGCGCGCGTCCCGCGGCAGCAGCCGCAGCAGCGCCATGGCCAGCGTCGACTTGCCGGACCCCGACTCGCCGGCGACTCCGAGTGCCGCTCCGGAGTCGAGCGTCAGCGACACCCCGCGTACGGCCGGCACCTCGCCGGAGGCGATGCGGTAGGTCACCGAGACGTCGTCGAGTTCGAGCACACTCATGCGCCCCTCCTCAGCCGGGGGTTGAGCACGGCCTCCAGGGCCCGGCCGACCAGGGTGAACGCCATGACGACCGCGAGGATGGCCAGGCCGGGGATGAGGATGTACCACCAGGCGCCCTCGTTGGCCGCGCCGAAGTCGTACGAGCCGCGAAGCATGGTCCCCCACGAGGTCTTGTTGGCGGAGGCGCCGAGGAAGGCCAGCGTCGACTCGGTCACGATGGCGCTGGCCACCTCCAGCGTGGTGCTGGCCAGCAGCAGCGGCGCCACGTTGGGCAGCACGTGGCGGGTCGTGATGTGCCAGTGGCCGGCGCCGAGCGCCTTGGAGCGCTCGATGTACGGCCTGGACTCCACGGCCAGCGTCTGCGCCCTGATCAGCCGGGCGGTCGACGGCCAGGTGGTGATGCCGATGGCCATGATGATCGTGAACGTGCTGCCGCCCAGGATGGCCGCCAGCACCAGGGCGGTGACCAGCGAGGGCAGGACGAGGAACCAGTCGGTGACGCGCATGAGCACGGCGCCGAGCCAGCCGCGGAAGTGGCCGGCGGCGATGCCGACGACCATGCCGATCACGATGCTCAGCAGGGCGGCGAGGAAGCCGATGAGCAGCGACGTGCGCGAGCCCCACCAGACCATCAGCAGGATCGAGCGGCCGGATTCGTCGGTGCCGAACGGGAAGGCCAGGCTGGGCGCGTCGAAGTCGTCACCGGTGGTGTCGACGACGCTGGTCACGCTCTCGTCGATGAACAGCGGCGCGATCAGCGCGAGCACCACGGCGGCGACCAGCACGACCATGCCGGCGACGCCGGCCCGGTGGGTGCGGAAGTCGGCCCAGAAGCGGCTCAGCGCCTGCCGTCTGCGGGTGGCCGCGACAGTCGTCATGCCGACCTCACTCTCGGGTCGAGCATGTGGTAGACCACGTCGGCCAGCGTGTTCATGACGATCACCGCCACCGTGATCAGCAGGAACGTGCCCTGCATGAGCGTGAAGTCGGGCACGCTGATCGCCTCGTAGAACAGCTGGCCGAGCCCCGGCCAGGTGTAGATCGTCTCGACGGTGACGGCGCCGCCGACCACGAAGCCGACGCGCATGAACACCAGCGTCACCGTGGGCAGCAGGGCATTGGGCACCGCATGGCGGCGGCGTACGTCGTCGTCGCGCAGCCCTTTGGCCCTGGCCACGGTCACGTAGTCCTGGCTGACCTCCTCCAGCAGCGACGAACGCATGACCAGGAGGTATTGGGCGTAGACCACGGCGACCAGCGTCAGGCACGGGAGCACCATGTGGGAGGCCACGTCCAGCACGTACGCGAACCCGTCGGGCGCGTCGACGCTCTCGATGCCGCGGAACGGGAAGATGCCGGGGATCGGCCCGATGCCCACCCCGAACACCATCATGAGCAGCAGCCCGAGCCAGAACGTCGGCACCGACCACAGCAGCAGCGACGTGCCGGTGGAGAAGCGGTCGAACGTGCTGCCGCTGCGCCAGCCGGCCCGCGTGCCCTGCCAGATGCCGAGGCTGACCGCGATGACCAGGCCCGTTCCCGCGAGCAGCAGGGTGGGGCCGAGCCGCTCGCCGATCAGGTCGAGGACGGGGCGCTTGTACTCGTACGACATGCCGAGGTCGAGGCGGAGCGTGTCGCCGACGAACTGGAAGAACTGCTCGATCAGCGGCTTGTCCAGGCCGAGCCGACTGCGTTCGAGGTCGAGCTGGGCCGGGGTCATGTTGCGGCCCTGCGCCAGGCTGCGCACGGGGTCGCCGGGCAACATCCGGAACAGGAAGAACGTGCCGACGATCACCATGGCGATGCTGAACAGCGCCCCACCGGCCTTGGACAGCGCGTAGCGCACCGTGCCGCGGCGGGTGGAGCGCTCGTCACCAGGGCCCGCCGCCTGCGCGGCGGCGGGCTCTGCTGCTTCGAGCGGAGCTGTCATTCGCGCTCGTCTGCGACGCTCTTGCGCCGCCTGCTCAGGAGGAACGCGCCCACGCCGATGACGACCACGGCGCCGACGATACCGGCGATGACGCCGGTGTTGGAACCACCGTCGCCGCTCCCGCCACCCGCCCCGGGGGCCTTGACGTCGACGGTGTAGAACGGCCAGTAGCCGCTGCCGCCGTACAGCAGGCCCTTGTCCTCGGGGATGGGGGTGATGCTGGTGATGCGGTCCTTGCGGTAGCCCTCGAGGTCGTTCGTGTAGTAGAGCGCGATGACGGGGGCGTCGGTGTAGAGGCGCTCCTGCATCTGCTTGATGATCTCGGCCCGCTCGGGCCGGTCGAGCTCCTTCTGCTGGTCCCTGTAGAGCTTCTCGAAGGTCTCGTCACAGTAGAACGACTCGGTGCCGCCGCCCTCGCCGTCCTTGGTGGGCCGGCGCGAGCACAGGTGCGTGGCCAGCACCTCCTCGGGGTCGGGGTTGACCGACCAGCCGCTGATCGCGATGTCGAACAGGCCGGTGTAGCCCGTCTCCTCCGTGAACTTGCTGGAGTCGAGCTTCTTGGTGGTCAGCGTGATGCCGATCTCCTTGAAGAAGCCGGTCAGGTATTCGGCGAGCTTGTCCTCGAGCGGGGTGTCGGTGTGGATGCTGAAGCGGAACTCCAGCTTGCGGTCACCGTCGGGCATCGTACGGACGCCGTCGGGGCCCTTCTTGTAGCCGGCCTCGTCGAGGATCTGGTTGGCCCTGGCCGGGTCGTAGGTGACCTTGGTGTCGCCGGTGGCCTCCCAGAAGAAGTCCTGGTACATCGGCGGCACGATCGAGCCGTCCGAGGGCTTGGCCAGGCCGTCCCACACCTCGTCGACCAGCTTCTGCTTGTCGATCGCGTGGTGCAGCGCCTGGCGCACCTTGACGTCCTTCAGCGCGGGGTGGCCGTCGCCGAGGGGCTTGTCGTCGGTGGTGGTGGCGCCGTGGTTGATCTGCAGGTAGCTCGCCCGGCGGCCGTCGGTGTTCCACGCCTCGATGTTGGGGTCGTTCTGGATGGCCTTGAACTCGGGCGGGTCCAGCCGGCCGATCAGGTCGATCTCGCCCTTCTGCAGCGCGGCGATCGCGGCCTGCGGGTTGTCGTAGAAGATGACCTGCAGCTCGTCGATCTTGGCCTTGCCCCGCCAGTAGTTGGGGTTGGCCTGCAGCTTGACGTACTGGTCCTTCTTGTGCTCGACCGCGAAGTACGGGCCGCTGCTCACCGTGGGGTACGTCTCGGCGTCGTGGTTGGCCATGTCGGTGACCGACTCCCAGACGTGCTTGGGCACGATCGGGACCGGGTTCTCCAGCATGGATGCCTGCGGCTCCTTGAGCTTGATCGTCAGCTCCTGGCCGTTGGCCGTGACGCTCTCGAAGTTCTCCACGGCCGGGCCGTTGGCCGTCTTGGCCGCCTCGTCCGTCATGATCTTGTTGAACGTCCAGGCGGCGTCCTCGGCCGTGATCGGCTTGCCGTCGGACCACTTGGCCTCGCGGATCTGGAACGTCCACGTACGGCCGTCCTCCGACGCCTCCCACGACTCGGCCAGGTCGGCGCTCGGCTCGAGCGTCTTGGAGTCGGGGACCGTGAGGAAGCCGTACATCCAGCGGTGGATCGACGTGGAGACCAGGCGGACCGCCAGGAACGGGTTCATGGAGTCCATGGACTGCGTGGCGCCGACGCGTACGATCTTCTTCCCCGCCGTCGGTTCCTGAGCAAGGGCCGTCGTCGTCCCCTGACCTGCTACTAGTAGCGCGACGCCCAGCGCAGCCAGGCGTGCGAGCCATTTCCTCATATGTGCCTCACCTTCAGGCGGGGGGTTCCTGTGTAGAGAAAGGCACACCATACGAAGACCGCGTGTCAACGCATGGCGGAAAATTGTTTCATCTTCGTTTCATTCAACGGTGTAAATTTTCAACCGGCTCCGCACACCCGTGACCTGGCTTGTCACCCCCTTCGCGTAAAGGCGCATACATCCGAACCCCTCGGATAGGGGACGCGAAGCAGCCGAAACGAAGGGGGAGATCGCATGATGCAGGGTAAGACCATCGCGTTCCTCGTCGCTCCCGAAGGAGTCGAGCAGGTCGAGCTCACCGAGCCGTGGAAGGCGGTCAAGCAGGCGGGCGGCACGCCCAGGCTGATCTCCACCGCGCCCGGCCAGATCCAGGCGTTCAACCACCTGGACAAGGCCGACACGTTCGCCGTGGACGACACGGTCGACAACGTCGACGTGGGCTCCTTCGACGGCCTGCTGCTTCCCGGCGGCGTGGCGAACCCCGACTTCCTGCGTACGGTGCCGCAGGCCGTGCAGTTCGCCCGGTCGTTCTTCGACTCGGGCAAGCCGGTGGCGGCGATCTGCCACGCGCCGTGGACCCTGGTCGAGGCGGACGTCGTACGCGGCCGCACGCTGACGTCCTGGCCGAGTCTGCAGACGGACCTGCGCAACGCCGGTGCCACGTGGGTGGACCAGGAGGTCATGGTGTGCGCCGACGGGCCGAACACGCTGGTCACCAGCCGCAAGCCGGATGACCTGAAGGCCTTCTGCCAGGCCGCGACCGACGCGTTCGGGTAGCAGGCGCGAAGCCGCCGCGGAGGGAGGGCGCCGAGCCGGCGCCCTCCCTCCGGCGTGAAGCGAGCAGATCGAAACCATGCCGTAACGCCTTGTCCCCTGGAGAGAAATGGTCTAGACGTAGACCAAATGGAGCGTCCTCCGTGCCCCCAGGGAGACCTCAGTGACCACTGAAGAGGATTCCAGGCGACTCGCCGAGCTCGGCTACAAGCAGGAGCTGGCCCGCACCTGGAGCGGATTCTCGAACTTCGCCATCTCGTTCTCGATCATCTCCATTCTCGCCGGCTGCTTCACCACTTTCGGACAGGCCTGGAACAACGGCGGCCCCATCGCCATCTCCTGGGGCTGGCCGCTGATCTCCGCCTTCATCCTGATCATCGGCTTCTGCATGTCGGAGCTGGTCTCCGCGTATCCGACGGCGGGCGGCATCTACTGGTGGGCCGCCAAGCTGGGCAGGCCGATCCACGGCTGGTTCACCGGGTGGCTCAACCTGATCGGCCTCATCGCCGTCACCGCCTCCGTCGACTACGGCTGCGCGACGTTCCTCAACATCACCATCAACCGGCTGACCGGCGGAGCGTGGGAGGGCACACTCCCGCAGGCGTTCCTGCTGTTCGTGATCGTCCTCGCGCTGCACGCCCTCATCAACATCTACAGCCACCGGCTGATCTCGCTGCTGCAGAACGTCTCGGTCTGGTGGCACGTCGCCGGCGCCGCGATCATCGTCGGCATCCTGATCTTCGCGCCCGACGACCACCAGTCGCTCGGCTTCGTCTTCGGCGGCACGAACGACAACTCCGGCTTCGGCACCGGCTCGGAAGGACTGCCCTTCTGGCTGTACGTGCTGCCGCTCGGCTTCCTGCTCACCCAGTACACGATCACCGGTTTCGACGCCTGCGCCCACGTGTCGGAGGAGACGCAGGGCGCGGCCAGGAGCGCGGCCCGCGGGCTGTGGCAGTCGATCTTCTACTCGGCCATCGGCGGGTGGATCCTGCTGCTGTCGTTCCTGTTCGCCGCGACGAACGTGGACGCGCTCAACGAGCAGGGCGGCTTCGTCGGCGCCATCTTCGAGACGGCCCTGTCGTCCCCGCTGGCCACCGCGATCTTCGCGATCTCCACCATCGGCCAGTTCTTCTGCGGGATGAGCTGCGTGACGTCGATGTCGCGGATGACGTACGCGTTCGCGCGTGACGGCGCGATCCCCGGCTGGCGGCTGTGGTCGCGGATCGACCGCAACCGCACCCCCGTCAACGCCATCCTCGGCGGCTGCGTCACCGCCGCCCTCATCACCCTGCCCGCCCTCTACGCCCCTCCCGGCCTGACCACACCGGTCGCGTTCTACGCGGTCGTCTCGATCGCCGTCATCGGGCTCTACCTGGCCTTCCTCATCCCGATCTGGCTGCGCCTGCGCATGGGCGACGCCTTCACCCCCGGCCCGTGGACGCTCGGCGGGAAGTACAAGGCGTTGTGCTGGATCGCCTGCGTCGAGATCGCCGTCGTCTCGATCTACTTCATCATGCCGTTCTCGCCCGAGGGCGTGCCCGGCAACCCGGACTTCACGTGGACGTCGGTCAACTACGCGCCGATCGCGGTGGGGGTGGTGCTGGTCGGCATCGCGCTGTGGTGGGTGTTGTCGGCCCGCCACTGGTTCACGGGCCCCCGCCGCACGGTCGACGACGAGGTCCCCGCCCCCTGACGAGGCGCCCTGGTCAGGAGGCTTCGAAGGCGGTGGCCACGGCCGCGCGGACGTCGGCCATCGAGGCCTCGCCCAGTTCCCGCTTGAGCGAGGTCATGTCCACGTCGGGCATGCCGCAGGCGATCGCCCAGTTCCACGGCGACAGGTCGCCCTCGACGTTGAGCGCGAACCCGTGGCTGGTGACGCCCCGGCTCTGCCGCATCCCGATCGAGATGATCTTTCGTCCGGTGTCGGCGGTCCAGACGCCGGTGAGCAACTCGGAGCCGGGCGGCGTGTCACGGCGCTCGGCCGGCAGGCCCAGCTTGCCCAGCGCCTCCACCAGCCGCAGCTCCACCTCGCGGACGTAGTCGACGATGCCCTGGTCGTCGTCGAGCTTGACGACCAGGTAGCCGACGAGCTGCCCCGGCCCGTGGTAGGTGAGCTGCCCGCCCCGCCCGGTCTCGACCACGGGGATGCCGCGCGTCGGGTCGGGCAGGTGGTCGAGCGGGGTGCGGCGGCCGACCGTGTAGACGGAGGGGTGGCTCAGCAGCCAGAGCGTGTCCGGTCGTTCGTCCCGCTGGCGCTGCCCGACCAGGTCGGTCATGCGCTCCATAGCCATGTCGTAGTCGACGAGCTCATCCTCGATGAGCGTCAGCGGCCTTGCCCTCATGACTTCGAGGATATGCCGGGTCTCGAACGGGAAGTACACCGCCTTCCCGGCCCCTGTCCATGACCTGATCCAAGCACACAGGCCACCACTCGGGCCCATGCGGGGCTCAGGACTCGATGATCGGCCTCTCCGCCAGGAACAACCCCCGGCCCGGCGCGGTGATCAGAAGACCTTCCGCCTTGAGCACGTCGAGCGCCTTCTTCACGGTGTTCCGCGACAGACCGGTCACCTCTTCCAGTTCCGTCTGGGACGGCACCTTCCGGCCAGGCTGGAACTCGCCGGACTTGATCCGGGCCGGCCTGGGTACGCAAGACCGACCGGCTGGAGGCCGGTTCGCTGGTGTGGGAAACCCCTTTAGGAAAGGTTGGTAACGTTGAGGTGCTTCGGACGAAGCTCCTCAACGGCCAGGCAGGTAGCGCCGTCGTCGCGCCCAAGGTCGCAGCCCTGCGGGACACCCATCCGTACCGGCAACGTCCAGCCTTGTAACCCTTCGGCCACTTCTCACCAAGCAGGGGTGTCAATCGACGAAGGGAGCATGGCCGGTGCGTCGCAAACAGCCGAAGATCGCCACGGATCCTGTGGCTTTCGAGGCCTTCTACCGGCGACATGTCGATGCCGTCACCCGCTTTCTCGCCCGCCGCGTCGACGACCCGCACACGGTCGCGGACCTGGTGGCGGAGGTGTTCATCGCGGTGCTCGACTCGGCCCACACCTACCGGGCCGACCTGGGCACGGAGATCGCATGGTTGTACGGCGTGGCCCGCAACACGATCTCAGCCGAGCGACGGCGGGTTTACCGGCAACACCAGTTATCGGACCGGATGAACGGCCGCCGGCAACTGGCCGCCGACGACGTCGCCAGGCTCGAAGAGCGCATCGACGCGGAGCGTGACGCCAGGAAGGCCTTCGCGGCCATGGAGGAACTGCCGGAGGGGGAGCGCGCCATGCTGGAGCTGGTCGCCATCGACCAGCTCACGGTCACGGAGGCGGCGCACGCCCTCGGCATCCGCCAGGGCGCCGCCAAGGTACGCCTGCATCGCGCCCGCCAGACGCTACGCAACCTGTCCTTCGTCATGGATGGAGCACGATGAACTTCGAGGAGCAGTTGCTGATGGATCTGAAGACCGAGATCGCGGCCCGCGCCGACCGGCGTCGTCGCCTCACCCGCACGCGGTCCGTGCTGGGAGTGGCCGGAATGGCCGCCGTGGCCGCCATCGCCGTACCCCTGCTGACCGGCACCGGGACGCCCGCGTACGCCGTGAGCACGAACACCGACGGCACGATCAGCGTCGAGATCAACGAGTTCAGGGACGCCGACAAGCTGGAGGGCGACCTTAAGGAGGCCGGCGTCCAGGCCGACGTCAGCTACGTGCCGATCGCCAAGCAGTGCGAGCCGGGCCGCGGAGAAGTGGTCGGCGGGGAGCCGAGCACCCTCGAGGAGTTCCGCGACTCCATGGGCTACAAGGCCGCCCGCGTTCGGACCGGAGGGGTGGACATCGACCCTCGGTACGTCGGCCAGGGCCAGACCCTGGTGATGGAGTTCGCCGAGAACAAGGAGAGCGCGGAGGGCGGGGTCATCACCTCCCGGTTCAAGGCACTGGTGATGACCGGACCGGTCGAGCCCTGCACCCTCGTCGACTGGGACGTCACGCGGTAACGGGCACGCGTTAAGGGAACTGCGTCAAAGGGACGGCCGAGGTGTCCGGCCGCCGCAGGGCCGCCGCCCGGCTTCGAGGTCTCGAAGCCGGGCGTGCGGCGTGCCACGAGGGCGCGGGGCCCACCGTCGAGGCAGTCGGCCGGCGCGGCCTGAGCCTTATGCCGGACGGTAGCCCTTCGGCTCCTCCGGGATGAGGATCCACATCGCCACGTAGACCACCCAGAGCGGCCCCGGGATGAGCGAGAGCAGCAGCCAGAGGATCCGGACGAGGGTGGGAGGAAGGCCCATCTTGTCGGCGAGACCGCCGCAGACGCCGGCCAGAATCCTGTGCTCTCTTGAGCGGTACATGCTGTGCCTCCGTGTGGTTACGACCTACCCGTACAACGACCGAACGGTCCGGCGGACTCCCGTCAGGGACCCTGAGAAAACCCTGTAAGGGTGAGCCACTCTTCCGCCATGCCCAGATGTCGCCTGGTCAGGCCACGCATCGGGTCCACATGGATGAGCAGGAAGTCGTCCAGTCCCCGACGCACCCTGAGATAGTTCTCGTCCTCTGCCCACACCTGGTCGTCGAACCACACGAACGGCCGCCGCCCGGCGTAGGCGGCCACGTGCGGGGTCTTGAACATCTCGCCGTGCTCGCTCGGGGGTTGCGGCGGTAGCGGGATGACCGGCAGGGAGGGCAGGCCGATCCTGGGCGCGATCCACTCGTTGGCGTACTGCTCCCACGTCGTCGCCCAGACCAGCTCCGACCCGGTGGCGATGGCCAGGTCGAGCAGCCCGCGGCCGTGCATGGGGTTGAGGTGCACGGTGTAGACCTCACCGCCGATCGTGCACCGGTAACGCCGGTAGTCGCGCGTCGGCCTGCCCATCGGGTTGAGCACGCCGTCGACGTCGAGCAACAGCAGCGGCTTCACGACGGGGTTCCACCCCCGACGCGCGGCGGCCAGGGCGGAGCGGGAACCCGGCGGAACCGGCGGGCACGCGGGCCGTCGAGAAGCGCCGCGAGCTGGTCCATGGGTGAGACGATCGCATAGGGGGTTGCGCATCTCAACCGCGGCCAGCCGTACGGACGCCGTCAGCGCACGACCTTGGCCGGGTCCCAGCCCGGCCGGGGCACCGAGTCGAGCAGCAGCCTGGTGTAGGGGTGCTCGGGCTCGGCCAGCACCCGCGCGACCGGCCCCTGCTCGACCACCACCCCCCGGTGCAGCACGAGCGTGTCGTCGCAGAGGTGCCGCACCACGGCCAGGTCGTGGCTGACGAACAGCAGGGCGACGCCCGAGTCGCGGCGCACCTGGGCGAGGAGTTCGAGGATCTGCGCCTGGATCGACACGTCGAGCGCGGCCACCGCCTCGTCCAGCACCAGCACCGACGGCTCGACGGCCAGGGCTCTGGCGATGGCCAGGCGCTGGCGCTGCCCGCCACTGAGCTGGTGGGGCCGTGCCCCGGCCTCGCGGGCGCCCAGCCCGACCTGGTCGAGCAGCTCGCCGGCGCGTGAGCGGTCCTTGCCGTGCAACCTGAGCGCGGTACGCAGGCACTCGCCCGCGGTGAGCCGGGGGTCGAGGGAGACGTACGGGTCCTGGAACACCATCTGGATCTCGCGGGCCCTGCGCAACCTGGCGGCCCGTCCGCGTTCCCTGTCGGTGCGTTCCCTGCCGTCGACGGCGATCGTGCCCGAGTCGGGGGTGACGAGGCCGACGAGCATGCGGGCGATCGTGGTCTTGCCCGATCCCGACTCCCCCACCAGGCCGAGCGAGCCGCCGGAGGCCAGCTCGAAGGAGACGTCGGCGGCGGCCACCGCGCCGTCGTACGACTTGCACAGAGCATGTACGGCGAGCATTCAGGCCTCCACCAGGCGGCAGGCGGCCGAGCCGCCGGACACGGTCACGGGCCGCGGCCGCCACTCCTCGCAGGCGCCGGTGGCGTGCGGGCACCGGGGCGCGAAGGGGCAGCCGGTGAACGTGTCGTCCAGCGAGGGCGGCCTGCCGGGGATGGGACGGATCGGGCGGGGGTCGTCGAGTTCGGGCGTGCAGGCCAGCAGCCCCGCGGTGTAGGGATGGCGCGGGTCGTCGAACAGTTCCTTGGCGGGCCGCGACTCGACGATCGTGCCCGCGTACAACACGTTCACGCGGTCGCAGAAGGCGGCGGCCAGGTGCAGGTCGTGGGTGATGAACACCATGCCGAGCTCCCGTTCGGCCTGTACGCGGCGCAGCAGCGCGAGCGTCTCGGCCTGGGTGGTGACGTCGAGCGCGCTGGTCGCCTCGTCGGCGAGGAGCAGCGCCGGGTCGGCGGCCAGCGCGGCGGCGATGACCACGCGCTGCAACATGCCGCCCGACAGCTCGTGCGGGTACTGCCGCATGTGCCGCTCGGGTTCGCGCAGGCCGACCGCGGCCAGCAGTTCCAGCGCCCGCGCGCGGGCCTCGGCCTTGGGCCGGCCGAGTGTGAGCACCATGCGCTCGGTGAGGAAGTCGCCGACCCTGCGGACCGGGTTGAGCGACGAGCGCGGGTCCTGGTAGATCATCGACACCTGGCCGGCGCGCAGGTCGCGCAGCGCGTCCGGGCCCATCGTGAGCACGTCGTCGCCGGAGACCAGCACCCGCCCCGACACCGTCGCGTGCTGCGGCAGCAGGCGCAGCACGGCGCGGGCGAGGGTGGACTTGCCGGAGCCCGACTCGCCGACCAGGCCGACGATCTCGCCCCTGCCGACGGTGAGCGAGACGTCGGCGAGGATCGGCCGCCGCCCGCCCGCCTCGATCGTCAGCCCTTCCACGGAAAGCAGCATCATGCGCCCCTCACGCCCATGCGGTCGGCGAGGCGCACGCCGATCACGTTGAACGACACGACCACGAGCGCGATGGCCGCGCCCGGCACCAGCACCGGCAGGAACGCCCCCTGCACGATCGCCGGCTGCCCCTCCTTGACCATCAGCCCCCAGTCGGAGGACGGCGGCTGCGCCCCGAACCCGAGGAAGCTCAGCGTGGCCAGGCTCATCAGCCCCTCCCCGAACAGCACGACCAGGTAGCCGACGATCGCGCGCGCCATGTTGGGCACCAGGTGCCGCACGCAGATGGCGAACCCGCCCATGCCCTGCACCCGGTAGGCGTCGATGTACGGCTTGGCGCACTCGCCCAGCGCGACGCTCCTGGTGTAGCGGGCGATCGTCGGCGTGTAGGCCAGCCCGAGCGCGACGATGGCCGTGGTCATCCCGTTGCCGAACACGGCCACGATCAGCACGACGAACAGCAGCCCGGGGAAGGCGTACATGACGTCGGTCAGCCGGGCGACGACGGTGTCCACCCAGCCGCGGTGCCAGGCGGCCAGCGTGCCGAGCGCGACGCCGAGGACCGAGGCGATGGCGAGCAGCAGCAGCGGGCCGACGAGCGAGGTGCGGGCGCCGTACAGGACTCTGGTGAGCAGGTCGCGGCCGGACTGGTCGGCGCCGAGCGGATGCCCCGGCGACATGGGGGCGAGCGTGGCGGAGAAGTCGACCGCGTCCGGTTCGTACGGCGCCACGACCGGCGCGAGCAGGGCCGCCGCGACGACCAGCCCGAGGAAGCCGGAGGCCAGCCAGTAGCCGAGGGGCCGCGCCGGCCTGGGCGAGAGGGTGGAGACGACGGTGGTCATGCCGGCCTCCTCACCCGGGGGTCGATGAGCGGCTGCAGCAGCTCGACGAGCGTGGTCACCACGATGTACGCGACGACCATGAACAACATCACCGCCTGGGTCACGGGGAAGTCGTGCGTGTTGATGGCCTTGACCAGCAGCGAGCCGATCCCGTTCAGGCTGAACGCGGTCTCGACGACCACGGTGCCCGCCAGCATGCCTGCGGTGACCAGCCCGCACATGGTGACGATCGGGCCGAGCGCGCCTCGGAAGACGTGCCTGGTGACGATCAGCCGCTCGGCCAGGCCGGAGGCGCGGGCCACGGTCACGTGGTCGAGCTCGCGCTGCTCGATCATGGCCTGCCTGGTCACCCGGCTGATGATGGCCAGCGCGCCGAGCGCGAGCGTCACGGCGGGCAGGGTCAGGTGCCACAACGACCCGCCGCCCATCACGGGGAACCAGCCGAGCTGCACGCCGAACAGGGAGATCAGCACGGCGGCTGTGACGAACGACGGCACCGAGGTGGCCAGTGTGGTGCCGGCTACGACGGCGGAGTCGGTGCGGCCGCCGCGGACCGCCGCCAGCGCCCCGAGGGCGACGCCGAACACCACGAACAACACCGCCGCGTACGCCACCAGCCCGAGCGTGCTCGGCAGCCGCGCCATCATCAGGTCGAAGACCTGGTCGTTGTACTGCATCGAGCGCCCGAGGTCGCCGGTCACGGCGTCGCCGAGCCAGCGCGCGTACTGCACGAGGAACGGGTCGTCCAGGTGGTACTGGGCACGGATGGCGGCCAGGTATTCGGGGGTCAGGTTCTCCTTGCCGCCCGCCAGGAACGTGACCGGGTCTCCGGGGGCCGCGTACGACGCCCCGAAGATCACGAACGAGGTGGCGAGCAGCGTGGCGACCAGCCCGGCCAGCTTGCGGACCGCCACGGCGTCAGCCCTTGGCCCCGAGGTCGGCCGCCCACGGGTAGCTCATGTGGACCTGCGAGGCGGGCGGTCCTGTGACCTTGCCGCCGAGCACGACCGCGTTGGGCACCTCGACCAGCGAGATCCACACCATGTCGGCGGTGAAGCGGCGCTGCAGCTCGATGACGTCCTTGGCGCGGGCCGCGTCGTCGGTGGTCTCCAGAGCCCTCGCCACGAGCTCGTCGTACTCGGGCGAGCTGAACTTGACCCAGTTGTTCGCCGAGCCTGTCAGCCCGTTGTCGTAGAAGCCGATCGGGTCGGACTTGGTGATGTACCAGTCGTCGGGCACGAGATCGACCTGGGCGCGCAGCGACTTGTCGGTGTAGAAGCTGCCGAACTCGGACGCGGGCACGGTCTTGATCTGGGCGCTGAGCCCGATCTTCTTGGCCGCGTCGACCACCGCGTTGGCGATGACCGTACGGGCCTGCTCGCCGTTGGTGGCCACGACGATCGGCTCCTTGGGCGAGCCCGCCTCCTGCACGAGCTTCTTGGCCGCGTCGAGGTCGGGCGTCTCGGGGGCGCCCTGGAGCTGGTCGTAGGCGGCCTGGAACGCCTCCTTCTCGTACGACCAGGCGCCGGCCCCGACCGGCACCTTCCACGGCCTGGCCAGCCCGGAGAAGCCCGACTTGGCGATGCCCGCGCGGTCGACGGCCAGCGACAGCGCCCGGCGGATCTTCGGGTCCTTCATCACGCCGCGGTCGGTGGGCAGCAGCACGTACACCCGCGTGGTGGCCCCGTAGGAGACGCTGACCGCCTGGTTGTCCTGCAGCGCGACCGCGGGCCCCGTGTCGGACAGGTAGGCCCCCTGCGCCTCACCGGTGACGAGGCTGTTGACCAGCGCCGTGTCCTCGGCCCACCTGAAGGTGATGCTCTTGGTGAGCGGCTTGACGTCCTTCTTCCAGTACGCGTCGTGGCGGGTGATCGTGAGGTGGCTGCCCGACTTCCACTCCTCCACCTCGTACGGCCCGCTGCAGGCGTCCTCGTGGCCCGGCGTGCCGAACTCCTTGCCCTGCTTCTCGACGACCTCCTTGTTCAGCACGATGCCCGCGCCGCCCGCGATGGCCTGCGCGAACAACGAGTTGGGCTTCTTGAACGCGATCGTGACCTCGTGGTCGTCGGTCTTGGTGATCGACTCGACGTCCTCGAACTCGTCGGACTCGTCCATGCCGTCGCCGGCGTGCCGCTTGAGGCTCCACACGACGTCGTCGGCGGTGACCGGCGAGCCGTCGTGGAACGTGGCGTCCTGGCGCAGGGTGAGCACCATGGTCTTGGGGTCGGGCAGGTCGGCCTTCTCGGCCAGCCACGGTTTGACGGTCATGTCGGGCTGGGTCTGCATGAGGCGTTCGCAGACGTTCGCCATGATCGTACGGTTGTTGGTGCCGCCGTCGGTGTCGAGGTCGAGGGTGCCCGGTTCCTCGTCGACCAGCCAGACGGCGGAGTCGAGCGGGCCTGCCGCCTTGTCCGTGCGGTCGACCAGGGTGAGCTTGGCGGGGTCGGGCGCCTTGGTGGTCGCTGCGGGCCCGCCGCAGGCCGCGGTGAGACCGATGAGCCCAAGCAGGGCGAGCGTCTTCTTCACGGGGTCACTTCTCCATGCGGTCCGTCGTAGAGGTTCCAGGGCACGCGCTCGTACTCGTGGTCGCAGGGCGTGCCCGCCGCGATCAGGTAGTCGCCCGTGGTGAGGTCGACGCAGCTCGACAGCAGGGTCGCCCACCGTTTGACGGCGGGCTGGGCGGGGTCGGGGTGGGTGCAGAGGGACTCGGGATAGCCGAGGTGGTCGGACATGGCGAGCCTGATGCGCTTGCGTGCCTCGTCGGTGCCCGACGCCTCGGCCACGGCCCGCAGCCCGCCCTCGGCTCTCGGCACCCGGAACAGCGAGTCTGCCGAGCCGGGCCGGTAGGAGCCGGCCAGTTGGGGCGGCACGAACGCCTGGTAGTGGTTGCCGTGGACGAGCAGGCCGTCACTCGGGTACATCCAGCCGACCGCTCCCGGCGTGGTCTCCAGGTCGATCGCGAAGCCTTCGCGGTGGGTGACGAGCGCGTTGCTGGCGATGTGGGCCCGCGACTTGGTCAGCGCCTCCAGTGCGGTGTTGAGGTTGTCGCTGTCGAGCACCCTGCGCCTGATCAGCGTCTGCGGCACGCCCACCGAGTCGTCGAAGCGCCCGCCCAGCCCGTTGGCGTTGAGCGCGATGCCCGCCGAGTTGGCCCCCTGCCGCCCGACCTGCCCCGCCTCCACGTGCATGATCACCGTGGGCTTGCCCGGCTGGACCACCCTGAGCACCATCAGCGTGCCGGACACCCCGTCGCGCCAGTCCCAGTTCTGGCCCGCGTAGACGTGGCCGTCGCCGGCGGCTTCCCCCATCAGCGCGAACGACGTGCACCCGTCGGGCTCCATGGAGCTGAACGTGGTGTCGTAGATGATCTCGCCGCGCGCGTTGAGCGCCAGCACGTCGAGGAAGTCCACCCCGGCGCCCTCGGCTATGCCCTCCATCTCCTCGACCAGGTCGGGCGCGAACGCCTTGGCAGGCTCCACCCACCGGGCCGCGCGCTGCACGACCTGCTCCCAGGTCAGGCCGCTGGAGTGCCCGAACGCCTCCGCGTAGTAGGTCAGCGCACGCTGGACGCGGTCACGGGCCTGCTCGCCGTACTGGCGTCCCCGCTCGCGCGGAGCGCCGGAGATCTCGACGAGGGGCAGGGAAGTGAGGCTCAATGGTGCTCCTTGGACCGACCGGGCCTGTAACGTTCATTTCAGGAGGCGGCGAGTCTGTAGCGGTCGTTTCCAAGAGAGAGTAATGAACGCTACAGGGGAGTCAATAGCCGTAATGGAAAATACACACGGCCCGGTCGAGCAGCTCAGGGCCAAGGTCAGGCAGTTGTGGGACGAGCTGTCGCCGGCCGAGCGGGCGGTGTGCCAGTTCCTCGTCTCCGCCACGCCTGAGCAGATCCTGTTCGCCAGCGCGCAGGAGCTCGGCGCCGCGACCGGCACCAGCAACGCCACCGTCGTGCGCACGATGCAGCGGCTCGGCTTCGGCGGGCTGCCGGGGCTGAAACGTGCGCTGGCGGCCGAGTTCACCTCCGCGGTGGCTCCCGACGTACGCCTCAAGCAGCGCATCAGCCACGTCGGGCAGGACCTGTCGGGCATCTGGGAACGGGTCTTCGACGAGGCCCGCGAGCGCATCGACCACTGCCGGCGGCTGTTCGACGAAGAGCCGTTCAAGAAGGCGGTCGAGCTGCTGGTCAACGCGCCGGGCGTGCTCGTCTTCGGCACCGGCGCCTCCGATCCCGCCGCCCGCCACCTCGCGCTCAAGCTGGGCCGTCGCGGCCACCGCGCCCGCGCCACCTCGGCGACCGGCTTCGCGCTGGCCGACGACCTGCTCGCGCTGGGCCACGGCGACGTGCTGGTCATCTTCCAGCCGGGCCGCCGGCTGAAGGAGATCACCGTGCTGATCGACCGGGCCCACGCGGTGGGCGCGGGCGTCGTCCTCATCTCCGACGAGCTCGGGGGCGAGTTCGCCGACCGTGTGGACGCCGCGCTCGCCGCGCCGCACACGCCCACGGGCATCACCGGCGAGCCTCTGACCGGCATCATCCTCGGCGACGCGCTGCTGCTGGCGCTCGACTCCCTCGACCAGACCCGCTCGGTCGAGCACTCCCACCAGCTGAGCGCAATACGCGAGCAACTGCTCGGCCCCCGTTTCCGCTAACCTCACCTCGTCACTCCCGCTGTCTCGGAAGGTTTCGTCGTGATCGGCTGGCTAGAAGCGGTGGTGCTGGGGCTGCTCCAGGGGCTCACGGAGTTCCTGCCGATCTCCTCCAGCGCCCACATCCGTGTGGTCTCCGCTTTCGCCGGCTGGCAGGACCCCGGAGCGGCGTTCACCGCGGTCATCCAGCTCGGCACGGAGACCGCCGTGCTGATCTATTTCCGCCAGGAGATCTGGGAGATCGTCTCCACCTGGACCCGCTCCCTGTTCGTCAAGGAACTGCGCGGCCACTGGGCGGCCCGCATGGGGTGGTACATCATCGCCGGCTCGCTGCCCATCGGCATCCTCGGCCTGCTGCTGAAAGACCAGATCGAGACGGTCTTCCGCGACCTGCGGCTGGTCGGCACCACGCTCATCGTCTTCGCCTGCATCCTGTGGCTGGCCGACCGCACGGCACGCAACAAGCTCACGCTGGAGAAGCACCTGAGCCTGCCCCACGCCCTCGTCTACGGCTGCGCCCAAGCGCTCGCCCTGATCCCCGGCGTGTCCCGCTCCGGCGGCACCGTCACCGCGGGCCTGCTGCTCGACTACCGCCGCGAGGACGCCGCGAAATATTCGTTCCTGCTGGCGATCCCCGCCGTCCTGGCCTCCGGCCTGTACGAACTGCGCGAGATCGGCGAGGGTCCCGCGCCCGCGTGGGGCCCCACCATCCTGGCCACGGTCATCTCGTTCGTCGTGGGCTATCTGGCGGTGGCCTGGTTCCTCAGGTACATCAGCACCCACCGCTTCACCCCGTTCGTGATCTACCGGATCATCCTGGGGTTCTTCGTCATCCTGGCGGTCACGCTGGGCTGGATCCCGGCGAACGGCTGAAGGTGCGGGGGAAGCGGCTGCACAGGGCGAAGACGGCGGCGAACAACGTCCAGGCGGCGACGTACGCGACCGGGTGGGCCCAGGCGTCGCCGAGGAGGTCGGCCAGCGCGGTGCGGCCCTCGAAATAGCAGGCCAGTCCGCCGATCGCCCCCGGGATCGCGCCCCACCAGCGCGGCCACCACACCTCGTTGGAGACCACCCCGTAGATGACGACGGCGATCGGGCCGCCGAGCACGAACCTCGTCCCCGGCGGGTCCGACATCAGCGCGGCGATCACCATGACCGCCACCGCCGTACCGGCCGTCAGCAGGACGAGGGCGCCGAAGGGCGCGGGCTCGTCGCGCGGATCGACGTCGGGCGGCTCGTCGGCGCTGAGATCGTCGGGTCGATCGACGTCGCGCGGCGGAGGGCCGTCGGCGGGGACGTGCTCTTCGCGGGAGTCTTTGTCGTCAGGCACGGCGACCATTCTGGCCGAAACCGGCCGCGAGCGGCGGCCCTGGTTGAATGGCGTCATGGCGGGAGAACGGGGCAGGCGTCCGGGCAACCCGCGGACCAGGGAGCTGATCCTGTCGAAGGCGATCACGTCGTTCGTGTCCAGGGGCTACCCGGGCACGACGATCAGGGGCGTGGCCCGCGAGGCGGCCGTCGACCCCGCGCTGGTGATGCACTTCTTCGGCAGCAAGGACGGCCTGTTCGACGCGGCGGTCAAGAAGAGCCTGCCGGTGGCGCTGCTGGTCGAGGCCGTCGAGGGCGACGAGGAGCACCTCGCCGAGCGGCTCGTCACGCGCTACCTCCACCTGTGGGAGGACCCGTCGTACGGCCCCACGTTCGCGGCCGTGCTGCACGCGGCGGCGGCCACCCCCGCCGCGGCCGACCTGCTGAAGGACCTGATGCGCAAGGAACTGCTGACCCCGCTCGCCGGAAGCCTGTCACGCGACCATCCAGAGATCCGCGGGCTGTTCGCGGCCTCGCAGATGATCGGCGTGGCGATGATGCGCTACGTCCTCAAGGTCGACCCGCTCGCCTCGATGCCCGTCCACCTGGTGGCGCGCACGGTGACGCCGGGCATCCAGCGCTACCTGACGGGCGCGCTCTCCCTGGAGGAGATCGCGGGGGCCGCCTCGGGCCGATAGGTGACCAGCGTGAACAGCAGGGCCGCCAGCCCCAGCCCGGTGGACAACACGATCACGCCCGTCCTGCCCCACCCGCCGAGTGCCGCGCCGCCCGCCAGGCCGGCCACGAACAAGCCGAGATACTGCGCCGACGACAGCAGGCCCAGCCCGACGGAGACGTTGTCCGGCACCGCGGCGACGGTCCTGAACTGCTGGGCGGGCGCGAGCAGCCAGCCGAGCGCGCTCCACAGGAACGCCCACACCAGCGCGACGGGCAGCGCCAGGTTCGCGACGGGGATCAGGGCCAGGAACACGGTGCCCGCGACCAGGGCGATCATGATCATGCGGCGTGGGCCGTACACGTCGGTGAACCGCCCGCCGAGCTGGTTGCCGACGACGGCGCCGAGCCCCCATGCCCACAACACGGCCGCCGGCGGCAGGTCGAACAGCGACCCGAGGTAGGTGTAGGCGGCGAAGCTCGCGGCGAACATCAGCACGTGCGTGCCCAGCACCGCCAGCACCCGCCGGTCGCCCAGCGGCACGAACCGGTCCTTCAGCCGCCCTGAGATCGGGATGGTGACGTCGGGCACCAGCGCGGCCACCCCGGCGAACCCGGCGACTCCGAGCCCGGTGACCAGCCAGAGCGTGGCCCGCCAGCTCGCGGCGTCGCCCAGCCAGGTGCCGAGCGGCACGCCGATCGCGGACGCCAGGCTCATCCCGCCGATCACCAGCGCCAGCGCACGGCCGCGACGCTCGGGAGCGCTCAGCGCGCTCGCCACGGCCGACGCGGTGGGCGTGAACATGGCGGCGCCGGCTGCGGCGAGCACCCGGGTGGCCATGACCAGCGGGTACGTCGGCGCCAGCGCGGTCAGCGCGTTGCCCAGCACGAACACGCCCATCCCCGTCAGCAGCAACGTCCTGCGGGGCATGCGCGCGGTCACGGCGGCGAGCGGGGGCGACAACACCGCGTACGTCAGCGCGAACACGGTCATGAGCTGACCGGCCGCCGCCGGGGAGACGTCGAGGTCGGTCGAGATGGGCGGCAACAGGCCGGCCGTGACGAACATGCCCGTACCGATCGCGAAATTTCCGGCAGCCAGCGGGTAGAGCCGTGTGCTCAAAAGACGACCCTCCAGAGGAACAGTTGGACGCACATCAAACTGTCGCATTGTTTGGTGGTTGTCAAACAATGCGACAGGGTACGATGGCTCCATGCGTCTGCTCCCGCACCCGGCGACGGAGGACATCGAGCTCACCGAGGTCCTGCGGGCGCTCGCCGACCCGATCCGGCTGAAGATCGTCGCCCGGCTGGCCACGGTGGGCGAGATGACGTGCGGAGAGGCCACCGACCACCTCGGCGTGCACAAGTCGACGGCCTCACACCACCACCGGGCGCTCAGGGAGGCCGGAGTCGTCTACACCAAGCAGGAAGGGCGGCTGAAATACATCAGCCTGCGCCGCTACGACCTCGACGCCCGCTTCCCCGGCCTGCTCGACTCCGTCATCACCGCGTCCGGCGACCACCGGGCCGTCGCCGCGTCCGGTGAGCGCGGCCGGGATTGACCCGCTCGCCATGACCCGGCCTGACCTGCCCATCCGTCACGTCCTGCCCGAACTGCTCGGCACGCTCGACCGGCACGGCACCGCCGTGCTCACCGCCCCGCCCGGCACCGGCAAGACGACGGTCGTGCCCTTGGCCCTGGCCGAGGCCGGGATGCGGGTGCTGGTGGCCGAACCGCGGCGCCTGGCCGTACGCGCGGCCGCCCGCCGCATGGGCGTGAACTACACGATCCGCGGCGAACGCCGAACGGGAGCGAACCCCCTGGTCGAGGTCGTCACCACCGGCGTGCTCCTCCAGCGCCTCCAGCGGGACCAGGAACTGCCCGGCGTGGACGCGGTCATGCTCGACGAGTGCCACGAGCGCCACCTGGACGCCGACACCGCGCTCGCGTTCCTCCTCGACGTACGCGACACGCTCCGGCCCGACCTGCGGTTGCTGGCCACGTCCGCCACCGCCGACGCGGGGCCGTGGTCGCGGCTGCTGGGCGGGCCCGTCGTCGCGGCCACCGGCGCCACGCACCCGGTCGAGACGGTGTGGGCGCCGCCGCCGGGCCCGGTCGCCCCGCCGCACGGCCTGCGCGTCGATCCCGCGCTGCTGTCCCACGTGGCCGCGACGGTGCGGCGGGCGCTCGCGGAGCGGGACGGCGACGTCCTGTGCTTCCTGCCCGGCGTGGGCGAGATCGCGAGGGTCGCGGGGCTGCTGGCGGGTGCCGGCGTGGAGGTGTCGCAGGTCCACGGCCAGGCTCCGGCCCGGGTCCAGGACGCCGTGTTGTCGCCCGGCGCGGCCCGCAGGGTGGTGCTGGCCACGTCGGTCGCCGAGTCGAGCCTGACCGTCCCCGGCGTCCGGGTGGTGGTCGACTCGGGGCTGGCCCGCGAACCACGCACCGACCACGCCCGCGGCCTCGGCGCGCTCACCACGGTCAGGGTGTCGAAGGCGTCGGCGGACCAGCGGGC